>NZ_JBGFFF010000050.1:0-29846 GCF_056175785.1 Acidovorax sp. LjRoot204 | reverse complement strand
CGCCAGGGCGGCGAGGTGGTGGCTGCCCAGCTGGCCAAGGTCGGCATCATCGCCAAGATCCAGAACGTGGAATGGGCACAGTGGCTCAGCGGCACCTACGGCAGCAAGAACTACGACCTGACCATCATCAGCCACGTGGAGCCCTTTGACCTGGGCAACTTTGCCAAGCCCGACTACTACTGGGCCTACAACTCGCCCAAGTTCAACGACCTGTTCACCCAGATCAAGAACGCCGCCCGCCCCGCCGACCGCGCCAAGCTGCTGGGCGATGCGCAGCGCCTGCTGGCCAACGATGCGGTACACGCCTTCCTGTACTCCAACCAGTGGATCACGGTGGCCAACAAGAACCTCAAGGGCCTGTGGAAAGACATGCCCGTGTTCGTGAACGACATCTCCGCGCTGTCCTGGTCCTGACAGCCACGCACCGCAACGCGGCGCGTGCAGGAGTCAAGACTCCTAAAACAATAGCTGCCAGCGCTTTATCCAGTAGCGCTTGCAGCCTTTTTTATTGATAAACATCGCTACGGCGACCACCCACCCCGCCATGACCGAACTGCACGACCTGCCCGCCCACGACCTGATTGCCGCCTACCGCCAGCGCAAGCTGTCACCGGTCGAGGTCACGCAGTCCGTGCTGGCCCACATTGAACGGTGGGAGCCCCACATCAAAGCCACCTACCTGCTGCGCCCCGAGGCCGCCCTGGCCCAGGCCCGTGCCTCCGAGGCCCGCTGGCTGCGCGRCGAGCCCAAGGGGCTGCTCGACGGCGTGCCCAGCACCATCAAGGAAAATATCTCCACCGAAGGCGACCCCACCCCGCTGGGCACGGCCGCCGTTGAGCTGGTGCCCGCCGCAGCCGATGCGCCGCCCGCCGCCCGTATGCGCGAGGCAGGTGCCGTCATCGTCGCCAAGACCACCATGCCCGACTACGGCATGTTGTCATCCGGCCTGTCCACCTTTCACCCGCTGTCGCGCAACCCCTGGGACGTGAGCAAGGGCCCGGGCGGCTCCAGCGCCGGCGGTGGCGCGGCGGCCGCTGCGGGCTACGGCCCGCTGCACATCGGCACCGACATTGGTGGCTCGCTGCGCCTGCCTGCCAGCTGGTGCGGCATCTTCAGCCTCAAGCCCAGCCTGGGCCGCATCCCGATTGACCCGCCCTACACCGGCCGCGCCGCCGGCCCCATGACCCGCACCGTGGCCGACGCCGCGCTGATGATGCAGGTGCTGAGCCAGCCCGACGCGCGCGACAGCATGAGCCTGCCCTACCAGGACATCGCCTGGAGCCAGTTCAACAAGGGCGCCGAGCGCCTGCGCGGCCTGCGCATCGGCCTGCTGCTGGATGCAGGCTGCGGCCTGCCGGTGGAGCCCGAGGTGAAGGCCGCCGTGGAGCGCGCAGCCCAACTCATGGAAGCCGCCGGCGCCACCATCGTGCCCATGGCACCTTTCATGACCCAGGCCATGCTCGACGGCATGGACCACTTCTGGCGCATGCGTTCCCACATCGACCTGCAGGCCCTGCCGGCGGCGCGGCGCGACAAGGTGCTGCCCTACATCCGCACCTGGGCCGACAGTGCCGCCGGCATGAGCGGCACCGAGGTCTTCACCGCCAGCCACCAGTTCCACCTGACGCGCGTAGCCGCCGTCAAGGCCTGCAGCGCGTTCGACTATGTGATCTCGCCCGTGGCGCCCAACGTCGCCTTCCAGGCCGAGCTGCCCTCGCCCACCAACGACCCGCTGCGCCCGCTGGAACACATCGGCTTTACCGTGCCATTCAACATGTCCGAGCAACCTGCGGCCTCGGTCAACTGCGGCTACACCCGCGCTGGTTTGCCCATCGGCCTGCAGATCGCGGGCGCGCGTTTTGACGACCTGGGCGTGCTGCAGGTGGCGCACGCCTTCGAGCTGATCCGCGAACCCCAGCGGGCATGGCCCCAGCCGCCTGCGGCATAACCCTGCATCTGTCGTGCGTTGTTGTTGGTAACCTTGGGGGGATACGCTCTGACGCTGGCACCACCGCTGGAGCCCCCCGCCTCACAAACCACCATTCCACCAACGCATGGACATCATCATCCTGGCGATCCTCATCGCCACCGGCACCTTCATGCTCAACGCCAAAGAGCAGCGCAAGCGCATTGCGCTGCTGGGCAAACACCTGGCCAACTACCAGATCGAAAAGCTGATGGAGGCGCTGACCGACGGCTACCTGCGCGCCCTGGGTGAAAGCACCGACGAGCGCCGCAGCCAGATCTGGAGCCTGCTGAGCACCACCGAGTCGCAGCTGAGCGAGCAGTTCAGCCGCTTTGCCGCCGACTTTGCCAAGGTGGACGAAGCCCACGCCCGCGTCAGCCGGCTCTCCGTGCCGATCCCGTTTGCCGACAAGCTGCTGCCCGTCATGACCTTTGACGTGCGCCGAGCGCTCACCATCCACGCGCGCGGCATCGCCCATGTGGTGCAGAACACCAGCCACCTGTCGCCCAAGGACCGCGCCTACATGATGACGGCCGAGCTGTTTCTGATGCAGCACACCTGCCACTGGTACTGCAAGTCCAAAACCGTGGCCAGCGCCCGCATGCTGGCGCGGCACCAGACGCCACACGAACAGCTCGTCGCTTCCGTTTCAGCCGAAACCCGCAACGCCTACGTGACCTTGATCAACGGCGGCTGAGCCCAGCGACCCAACAATGCCCCATGCCATCCTCCACGCACACCCGCATGACCGACAGCCTGGGCAACCCCATCACGCTGCAGGACGAAACCAGCGCGACAGCGCTGAATGACTTTGTAGAAGGCTTCATCGCCTGCGAGGCGCGCGCGGTGAACGTGCTGAACGCGGCGGCCGACACCAGCCCCATCGTTCAGGCCAGCTGCGCCGCGCTGCACATGTTTGCCGAGTCGGCCGACGCCCCGCGCAACGCCCGCCCCTTCATCGACCAGGCCCTGGCCCGCGCCGCAGAGGCTACTGAGCGTGAACAACGCTTTGTGGCCGCCATCGCCGCCTGGGTGGATGGCGACCTGCCCCGCGCCATTGCGCTGCACGAGGAGCAAGCCCGCCTGCACCCGCGAGACCTCGCCTCCCTCAAGCTCGGCCAATATCATTTGTTCAACCGGGGCGACTCGCCGGGCATGCTGCGTCTGGCGCTGCAGGCCCTGCCCGCAGCGGCCGAGGTGCCCTACCTGCACGGCATGCTGGCCTTTGGCTGGGAGCAATGCCACCGCCTGCAAGAGGCCGAAAGCGCCGCACGCCACGCCATCACCCTGTGCCGCAAAGAGCCCTGGGCCCACCACGCGCTGGCCCACGTCATGCTGACCCAGGGCCGTATCCGCGAAGGTACCGACTTCATGGCCAGCATGAGCGACACCTGGACGGACCTGAACTCCTTCATGGTCACGCACAACTGGTGGCACCAGGCGCTGTTTTTGCTGGAGCAAGACCGGCATGCCGAGGTGCTGGCGCTCTACGACCAGCAGGTGTGGGGCGTGGTCAAGGAATACACCCAGGACCAGATCAACGCCGTGTCACTGCTCGCCCGGCTGGAGCTGGCGGGTGTGGATGTCGGCGACCGCTGGACCGACGTGGCCGATCGCCTGGCACTGCGCCTGGCCGACCACGTGCTTCCCTTCCTGGACCTGCAATACCTCTACGGCCTGGCCCGTGCCGGGCGCATGGAGGCCGCGCGTACGCTGCAGAACAACATCACCGCCCACGCCGCCACCCGCACCGAGGCGCAGGAGCGCACCGTGTGGCAGCAGGTGTGCGTGCCTGCCGCCCACGGCCTGCTGGCGCATGCGCAGGGCGACTGGGCGACGGCAGTGGAGAAGCTGGGCGTGGCCCTGCCCCGGCTGGTGGAGATTGGCGGCAGCCATGCGCAGCGGGATCTGTTCCACCAGATCTGGCTGGATGCACTGCAGCGCAACGGGCAGTGKGCGGCGGTGCAGAACGTGTTGCAGCCGTTGGTCAATGCGCAGCCGGAGTCGGCGAGGCTGGCGCGGCAGGTGGAAGTGGTGAACGCAGCGCTGAGATTGCCGGGTTGAGTCCCAAAGCCGCTTCCCAACGCGCTCCACAGCAAACGCAACCAGACTTGGATTCGCGTAACGACTTTCACACCCAGATACAGCCAACAGGCTGATCAATCCCTGTTTCCAGAGAATCTGGAAATGACAATTGCGGGCCGTTTAACTTCATGCCGACCTGTGGGCTGTGCCAATCGACACATCCACATGCTGCGTCGTAGAGAGCGAGTGAGACACCCAGCCGGTACCCAACATGCCTCTCGTTATTTCCAGTCAGCCCACAGGCCCACGCTTCTCTATCACCGCCGAGGCTGAGATGCCCGCCATAGTGGTGACGGCGGCGTTACAAAACCAGCCCATGCCCTCGGGTGCAGCCCCCATATACGAATGGTCGGCCACGTTGGCTTTTGACGGTAGTTCACCAGCCACCAATGCCACCTTTGGCGGCGGAAGAAGCACGCAGCACAGCCGCATCGCTCCGCAGGTAAGTGCCAACGCCAGTTGGCGAATACCCTTCACCGAAATACGGGGCGGCGTGTTGACAGTGCAAGTCATTTTGCGAGCTGGAGGGACAGAGCAGCGCGCTCAGGCGACATGGACGATTGCTCGAACCAATCCCACTGGCACAGCCATACGCGCCTTTGCCAACAGCATTGGGGCCAACCGCGCCGTGTTTCGGAAAAAAATGCGCCAGGAAAGCTCGCTCCAACAGTTCCGGACGCCGGGTAACTGGCCGAAGTACAGCAGCGATGGTCTTGGCGGCGTTGGCTTGTGCCAACTGACACGCCCTGCACCTACTGCCGATCAAACTTGGAGCTGGAAAGAGAATGTGCGCGGCGGATGGGCGCCGTACTTGGAAAAGGAACGCATTGCCCGCGCCTACCCTCGCAACGTACGTAGCGGAGAGCGTTTTCGCAATCTGGTGACTGCATGGAACCGCGCTCGTACCGCACAAGGGCTGCCCGCCTTGCCTGTGGAATTACCTGACTACACGCCAGAGCAACTTGAGTTGGACACACTTCGCGGCTTCAACGGATATGCCAATGGCTTGCATGAGTACAGGGTACGACTCGATAACGGCGCTCTTTTCGTAACGGAGGATTCCAGCAGCCAGCGGGGGTTTGCCGAATGGGAGCGAGTGCCAGTAGCCGCCAGAGGCACGGTCGGTGATCCAAACTATGTAGAGAACGTGCTTGCCCAATCGGACTTCTGAACGTGCTGACAACCTCTGATTCCATTGCGACCCGCCCACGCGGTCTGCTAGCTGCGTCCGGCGTACTGGCCTTGTCTTTGCTTCTGGCGGCGTGTTTCCCAGAGAATGCAAACACCGCGTCGCAAGTACGTGCTCCTACGGCGGCTAGCGGGAGAGAGAACTCGCAGCATCTGTATGTGGTGTATTGCAACGGCACCGTTGACCACCTGGATCTTGCGAAACAGGCCAAGGTAGCAAGCTTTCAACTGTCAGACCGCAGCGGCAGCCCTCCCGCCGTGGCCAAGCTGCCGGCAGCAGGCGTGCGACCTGACAGCTGTTTGGCCAGACCGGCCTCGTTGACCGATGCCCTGCCTCAGGATGAAGGAATGGCGTTCATCGTTGCATCTGCCCAGTTGCAGCGTGACGACACAAGCGGACGCATGCCTTACAGTCTCCTCAAATTTTCAGTGCCAGCATGGACTTTGCAGAGCCGACAGGATCTGGGCAGCTTTGATGTACTCAATGGAACGCCGCCACGCATTACACGTGGCTCCGACGGGCGGCTCAAGCCCCAGCTGGCTGAAATCGACCTGACTTCTGAGCTGCGTGCAGAGCTCAGCCGTTACGCGGGCGGCGCCACGGTGACATTTGCCACCCCGCTCGCAACATCTGCCAACACCGCGCTGATTGGATACACAGCTTCTCAAAATGCCCACGGTGCGGCTTTTGCGCTGATGCAGCGTACACAGCGCAGCATCGTACGGATTGAGGGCGTTCCCGGCAGCGACCCTGAGCCTGCTCTCAAGCTGGCGCCGGGGGGGCAGTTTGTCCTGCACTCGGTGCGCGCTTTCTCCTCCAAGCAGGGCAGCCGCCAACTCGCAGCCACAGGCGAACTGAGGCTGTACGGAGCGGACGGTAAGCTGGTCAGCCAGCAAACCGATGAGCGTGTTGCCGGAGAGTGGTATCCCATCGCGCTGACGCCGCAGGGAGTCGCCGTTTACACCGATCGACGCGGTACCTACCGCTTCGTGACACTAGGGCGCATGTTTGGTGTGGAGCCTGTGCAGGACCCCAATACCGATGACCTGGACGGTGCACGCCCGGGTGTCATCTATGCAGGTGGGTAAAGACCCCGGGCCTCCTCACCGCACCACCAACTTCGTCTGATCGTACACCGGCTGCTCTGGCAAATCCGCCAGGTGCCGCACATCGGCCCAGTCCAGCACTTCCACGGCATCGCCGCTCACCCGCACGCGGTTGAGCCCTGCATTGGGGATGTCGCTCTGGCGCGGGCCATCCAGCCCGGTGCCACGCGCAGTGCGCCAGATCATGTCGAGCACGCCGCCGTGGGTGACCACCATCACGGTCTGGCCGCTGTGCTGCTGGGCGATGCGGTAGACGGCGTCCATCACGCGGGTGTGGAACTGGCGGGTGGTCTCGCCGCCGGGCATGCCGTAGTCGGCTTCAAAGCGCAGCCACTGGTTCCATGCGTCGGCGTGTTCCTGCTTGACGTCGTCCACGCGCTTGCCGTCCACCACGCCAAAGTTTTGCTCGCGCAGGGCGCTGTCGGTGAGGGTGTCTATGCGGGCCTGGGGGAACAGCACCTGCAGGCTGGGCGTGGCAGTCTGCTGGGTGCGGATGAGGTCGCTACAGATGAGGTGGTGCACCACGGGGCGCTCTGCAGCCAGGCGATCGGCCAGACGGCGGGCCTGTTCGTGGCCAGTGGCGTTGAGGGGCACATCCACGTGGCCCTGGAAGCGCAGTTCGCGGTTCCAGTCGGTCTCGCCGTGTCGGATCAGAATCAGTTCAGTCATGCGTGACATTATCGAATGTACACACACGATTGCAAGGTTTTTTGGCCGCTACCGCCCGTCCAGTAAGCCTCAATAGCTATTATTTTTATAACAAAACACAGCAGACACTACCGCATGGGCACGATGAGCACTTTGCGGCGCGGCTGGCAGCCGGGGCCTTCGTGGGGGGTGCTGTCCTGCTCCCAGCCCGGGCCGGGCGAGGTTTGCGCGCACACGCGCTGGCCATCGACCAGGCTGCGCCAGTAGTACCAGGGGGCGGGGGCGGCCTGCAGCAGCAGCGGGGCCAGCAAAACCAGCGCGAACCAATGGCGGGGGGCGAAAGGCATGGGCAAACAAAGCATCCAACGTGTCCCGCCCATGCTACGCAGCCTGCGGCGGGCCGATGCCTGGAAAAGCGGCGGAATCGTTGGTCAGGGCTTGTCCGCGGTGACGATCCAGCCTTCGAGYGGATCGAGCCCCGGCGGCAGGCCGTAAAGCGCGTCGCCCTCGGCATGGCGCTGCTGGGCCCAGGCGGCCTGCAGCAGGCACAGCACGGCGTCCAGGCTGTCGCCACTAGCGTCATCCACCAGGGTGTCGCGCTGGGCGTGGCTGAGCTTGAGGCGCAGGCCCAGGCGGGTCTGGCCCAGCTCCAGCGCATTCACCAGGTCCTTGCGGGCGATGAGGCGGTCGGGGGTCTGCTTGGCGCGGTCGTCGCTTTTGTAACTGCGGCGCTGCAGCACTTCGCGCGCGAGCAGGCCGGGGTAGGCCTCCAGCGCCACGCGGCGGGGGTCACCTGCGTGCAGGCCGGGCAGGTGCACGCCCGCGTCCAGCAGCAGCGGCAAGCCCGCGTGCAGCATGTAGGCCACGGGCGGGTTCACCCATTTCATCGATGGGTTGGAGCCTGCGGGCCCGTCGGTGGCGCGGTGGGCAAACTTGCCGCCCACGGGGCGGGCATCGCAGAACTCCGCAAACTGCGCGCGGATCTGCTCGCGGCTGAGGCTGCGGTAGTGCAGCATGCAGGCATGCCAGTCGGTGGGCCAACCCAGCGCCTGCACCAGCTCGCGTGGCAGGCCGAAGGGCAGGTCAAAACCACCCACCCAGTCGCCGGGCTGCGCCAGCCACTGGCCGAACGCGGCCAGGGTGTCGAACGGCTGCAGCGCGGTGAGCGACACGCGCGCGTCCTGGCGCTGGCCCAGCGCCAGCACGATGGGTTTGCGCCGCGTGGGGCTGCTGGAGAAGTCGCAGCCCAGCAGCAGAGGTTGTGGTGCGGCGGCCGTCATCCCAAGGCCAGGGCCGTGACGCCTGCCGCAATGCACAGCGCGCCAAAAATGCGCGCCACGCGGTCACCCTCGCCCAGCAGGTGCCCGCCAATCAGCGCAGCAAACAGCATGGACACCTCGCGCGCCGGGGCCACGTGCGACAGGGGCGCCTGCTGCATGGCATACAGCACCAGCACATAGGCCACCGGGCTCACCACCGCCACGGCCAGGGCAAAACGCCACTGCGCCAGCCACAGCGTGCGGGCCGTGGGCAGGTCGCGCAGCACCACCGGGGCCAACAGGCCCACACGCACAAAGTTGCCCATGTAGTCCACCAGAATGGGCGACATCAGCAGAAACTTGACCGCATAGCCATCGACCACCGTGTAGCTGGCAATGAAGGCGCCAGTAAGCAAGCCATACAAAATGCCCTTGTGCACGCGAGCCCGCGCGGCAGGGTCGTGCGCGGCGCGCAGCAGGCCCGGGCCACCCGCGATCAGAAACACACCACCCACCACGCCCACGATACCCAAGGCACCCAGCGCCGAGATCTGCTCGCCCAGCAGCGTGATGGCCACCAGCGACGACAACAGCGGCCCCGAGCCGCGCGCCAGCGGGTAGACCACGGTGAGGTCCGCCACACGGTAGCCGCGCAGCAGGATGACGAAGTACGCCACATGCAGCAGCCCGCTGGCGGCCACGAAGCCCCACTCCACCGCACCCCACTGCGGCACCGCGTCGCGCCCCAGGTACCAGCCCAGCGGCGCCCAGACGACCATCATGATCACCGAGGTGAAGAACGCAAACCGCGAGTCCCCCCCGGCCTTCTTGGCCACGATGTTCCAGCACGCGTGGATGAGGCCGGCGAGGATGATGAGGGCGAAGGCGGTAAAGGTCACGGGCGGGGAAAAGAACGGCCTGAACAGAAAAGCCGCAGCGCCTTCTGGGCGGCTGCGGCTGCGAAACGTGATTGCTGGCTGCGAAGAAAAGTGGGGCGATTTGCGTAGCGAGCCAGCCTAGTCTGGGTCGATGCGCGCAGCCGTACTCTCGTACGGCGAGCACAGCAGGCCCTGAATCGGCTGGCGCAGTAGCAAAGCGCCCCGCTTTTCAGGCTCGGCCGATGATGGAGGCCGTGGCCATCAACTCTTCAAGCAGCGCAAACGACACCTTGCCCGACACCGAATACGGGTCCAGCTCAGGCTTTTCGGAGTATTTCAGCAGGATGGAGTGGTTGATCTTGGACAGATTGACCTGGCCCATGGTCCAGCCGCCAAAACGGCGCTCGGCGATTTCTTCGTAGTGCAGCAGCACCACGTCCTTGTGGCGCGAATCTTTCTGGATGTGGCCGTACAGCTCGCTCACCGCCGAGCGGCCGCCCTCGATGGCTTGCAGGAACACGCCACCGCCGTAGCACAGCACGCCGGTGATGCCGCTGCCGGGGTTGTGCTGGCGCGACTGCGTCAGGATGGCTTCGATGGCGGCGGGCGAGGTATCGACCGCGCGACTGGCGTAAAGCAGGCGTACCAGCATGGTCAGTTCTTTCCAGGAATGAGGGACAAAAATTCACGGCGCAGGGCGCTGTCCTTGAGGAACACGCCACGCATGACCGAGTTGATCATGCGGCTGTCGTTGTCGCGCACGCCGCGCCAGGACATGCAGAAGTGGCTGGCTTCCATGACGATGGCGAGGCCGTCGGGCTGGGTCTTTTCCATGATCAGGTCGGCCAGCTGCACCACGGCTTCTTCCTGGATCTGGGGGCGGCCCATGATCCAGTCCACCAGGCGCGCGTATTTGCTCAGGCCGATCACGTTGGTGTGCTCGTTGGGCATCACGCCGATCCAGATCTTGCCGATGACGGGGCAGAAGTGGTGGCTGCAGGCACTGCGCACGGTGAGCGGGCCCACGATCATCAGCTCGTTCAAGTGCTCGGCGTTGGGGAACTCGGTGATGGGCGGCTGTGCCACATAGCGGCCGCGGAACACCTCGTTGAGGTACATCTTGGCCACGCGGCGCGCGGTGTTGTTGGTGTTGTGGTCGCCCTGGGTGTTGATGACCAGGCTGTCGAGCACGCCTTGCATCTTGACCTCGACCTCGTCGAGCAGCTTTTCCAGCTCGCCGGGCTCGATGAATTCGGCAATGTTGTCGTTGGCGTGAAAGCGCTTGCGCGCGGCGGCAAGGCGTTCTCGGATCTTGACGGAAACGGGCGTGCCTTCGTCCGGTGAGGTGGGCGTCATATCGGCGGCAGGTTGGCTGGACATGGCTGGCATCGTACCAGCGAACCCAGTTTGATCAATTACAAGGGTTTTAGACAGCAAGCGCTAGTGGAATATGCCTGAGCAGCTATTAATAATATAGCAAACTCGACAAAGGCGCCCTCAATACCGCTTGCCAGTCACCCACAGCGCCAGGCGCATGAGACCAAACGCCACGCGGTCCAGCACCCGCTGGCGCAGCGGGCGGCCGGCATAGCGCGCAGGGTCCATGCGGCGGCCCGCGTGCTGCATGGCGTGCACCAGGCGCTGGCGCAGGTCGATGGCGAAGGCGGCGTCTTCCACCACCACATTGGCCTCGCGCGCCAGCAGCAAAGAGAGCGGGTCAAGGTTGGACGAGCCCACCGTGGCCCAGGGCCGGTCGCCCTGCGCATCGATGACGGCCACCTTGGCGTGCAGAAAGCTGGGGGCGTACTCGTAGATCTCGACCCCCGCCTCCAGCAGCGCGCCGTACACGGGACGGGCCGCGTGGTACTGCATGAAGTATTCGTACCGTCCCTGCAGCAGCAGGCGCACCCGCACGCCCCGGCGCGCGGCCATCACCAGCGCGCGGCGCAGCTTGCCGCCGGGCATGAAGTAGGCATTGGCAATGATGACCTCGTGCCGTGCTGCGCCGATGGCGCGGCGGTAGGCCTTCTCGATGCGGCTGCGGTTGCGCACGTTGTCGCGCAGCACCAGGGTGGCGCGCACAGGCGGGCCTGCGCCGGGGTTGCCGCCCTGCTCCGCGTGCCGTGCCGCGCTGGCCGCGCGCAAGGCCTGCAGGGCCTCCGGCAAGCGGCGCTGGCGTGCGTCGCGCACGGCCTGCATGCGCCACCAGAGCTGGTCCATGGTGTCGCTGGCCGATGCCACCAGGCTGCCCGTGGCCCGCACGGCAAAGTCAAAACGGGGGGCCTCCAGCGCGCCGTGGTTAGGGTCGTGAAAGTCGTCCAGCACATTGATGCCGCCACAAAACAGCACCAGCCCATCCACCACACACAGCTTGCGGTGCAGGCGCCGCCAGCGGTGTGGCAGCAGCAGCCCCAGCGGCCCCAGCGGCGAATACACGCTGCACTGCACCCCGGCGGCCTGAAACTGATCGGCCCAGGCCTTGGGCAACGCGCCCGTGCCCACGCCATCGACCACCAGATGGGTGCGCACGCCGCGCGCTGCAGCGCGCATCAGCGCCTGGGCCACGGTGGCTCCGGCGCTGGTGAAGTCAAAGATGTAGGTCTCGAACTGGATGTCCGCCATCGCCGCATCCATGGCCTCGGTGAGCGCCGGAAAGAACTCCTCGGCACCTTGCAGAAGCCGGACCTGGTGGTCGTCGGCGGGCCCGGTGCCCGGGGCCTGCGCAGAGGGCTTGCGCCTCATCCCGTCACCCCGCCACCGCGCACACCCCGGCAGCGCCTCACAGCCGGAACTCCGCAATCAAGGGCAGATGGTCCGACATGCGCCACCAGATGCGCCCACGCGGCACCTGCAGCGACAGCRGCGTGAGCCCGCGCGCATACACATGGTCCAGCTGCGCCAGGGGCAGGCGTGCGGGGTAGGTGAAGGTGCGGGGCGCATCCCATTCATACAGGCCAAAGCCTGCCAGCATGCGCTTGAGCAACTGCCCCCAGTCGTTGAAGTCACCGGCCACCACCAGCGGCGTACCAGGGGGCACCTCGCGCTCGATGAAGCCCTGCAGGCGCTCGACCTGGCGGATGCGGCTGCCAGGGATCAGGCCCAGGTGCACCACGATCACGTGCACGTTGCGGCCCTGCACATCCACCTCCACATGCAGCAGCCCGCGCTGTTCAAAACGGTGGTCCGAGATGTCTTCATGCTGGTGCCCGATCACCGGCCAGCGGGTGAGCAACGCGTTGCCATGTTCGCCGTGTTTGGTGACCGCATTGGTGCGGTACACCGCCTCGTAGCCTTCGGGCGCCAGGAACTCGGCCTGCGGCAGATCAGGCCAGCGCTGAAAGTAGGCCGCCTCGCGCCGGTGCAGCTTGCGCACCTCCTGCAGGCAGACGATGTCGGCGTCGAGCTGCTCCACCGCAAGGCCCAGGTTGTGAATCTCCAGCCGCCGCGCGGGCCCGATGCCTTGCACACCCTTGTGGATGTTGTAGGTGGCTACGCGCAGGATGTCGTCGTGTTGCATGGTCCTAGGAGGGGTAATTGAACGCGCTCGCCAGCGTCGCGATGGGTGCGCCAGGCAAGGCGCGAGGACGCGGCGGGCTCATGCCCGCAAGAAGGAGCAATGCCGCATGGCGCGCCCAGCGCGGTGCTGGCGAATGCGTAGCGTGCCCACTCGACAAGCGAACGTCAACGAAGCAGCGAGAGTCAGTATCCATGAGGCGCCCTTGAAAACGGCAAGCGGTCAATTGCCGCTCCTAGGACTGGAGATTGTGTCGCAAGCCGTGGTGGCAAGGGGTTTGCCCGACGCAGGCAGGGGGCGGCAGCGCTTTACACTGGAGACTCCAACATTTTGAGCACGCAGGGACGGCCCCGACCCCATGGCTACCGAGAGCGGCCCCAATCCCGCCCCACAGACCCAGGCGCTGATCGTGGACAGCAATGCCACATCGCGCAGCATTCTGGTGGGGCAGCTGCGCGAGTACGGCGTGACCCGCATCGTGCAATGCTCCCGTGTGCAGGACGCGCGCGCCCGGCTGGAGCACACAGTGTTCGACTACGTGCTGTGCGACCAGTTTTTTGGCGAATCCAACTACTCGGGCCAGACCCTGCTGGATGACCTGCGGCGCGCACAGCTGCTGCCGTTTTCGACGGTGTTCTTCATGGTCACGGCCGAGGCGTCGTACGCCGCAGTGGCCGAGGCCGCCGAGTCGGCCCTGGACGGCTACCTGCTCAAGCCCTTCACGCCCAGCGCGCTGTTCGAGCGCCTGAGCCTGGCGCGCCTGCGCAAGATCCACCTCAAGCCCATTTTCGATGCCATCGAGGCCGAGGACTTCGAGCAGGCCGCCGCGCTTTGCGTGGAGCGTTTCGAGGCCCGCAAGCCCTATTGGCTGTACGCCGCCCGCATCGGGTCGGAGCTGCTGCTGCGCCTGGGCCGCCACGACGAGGCGCGCACCCTGTTCGAGGCCGTCATCGCGGCACGGGCCCTGCCCTGGGCCAAGCTGGGCGTGGCCCGCGCACAGATCGAATCAGGCCAGGCCGCGCGCGCCATCACCACCTTGCAGGAGTTGATTGGCGAAGACGCGTCGTTCGCCGACGCCTACGACGTGCTGGGCCGCGCGCAGGTGGAGATGGGCAATTTTTCGCAGGCCATCGAAACCTACCGCACGGCCAGCACCCTCACGCCCGACTCGGTGGTGCGGCTGCAGAAGCTGGGGATGATGTCGTACTACATGGGCGACCGCGCCACCGCCACCAAGGTGCTGGCACGCGCCACAGTGCTGGGCATTGACTCCAAGCTGTTCGACTACCAGTCGCTGGTGCTGCTGACGTTTGCGTATTACGCCGAGAACGACCGCAAGGGCATCGAGCGCTGCATGGCCGACTTTGCGCGCATCCTGGAGCGCCACTACGGCAGCGCGCGCATCCGGCGTTTTGCCGAGGTGGCGCGGGCGCTGCAGCTCATCCAGCAGCGGCAGTTCTCGCAAGCGGTTGAATCGGTGCGTGGCATGGCCCGCGAGATCACGTCCAGCACCTTCGACTTTGAGGCTGCCTGCAACCTGGGCAGCCTGCTGGCCGTATTGSCCGTCACGTCGATCGAGCTGCCCGAGGGCGACAGCTGGGTGCTGGCACTGGGCATGCGCTATGCCAACACACGCGGCTTGACCGAGCTGATGGCCAACGCCTGCAATCTGCATGAGCCTTATAGCCAACTGGTGCGAGACTGCCTGCAACGCGTCAACAAGACGGCCGAAGTCGCCATGGCGCAAAGCCTGGGCGGCGACCCTGGCGGTGCCGTGCAAAACCTGCTGGCCGAAGCCGAACGCACCCTCAACTCCAAACTGCTCGATATGGCACAGCAAGTGCTGCTACGCCATGGCGCGCGCATGGCCGCCCCCCAACCGCTGCAAGAGAGCATCGACGCACTGCGCGCACGCATGGGCAGCACCCCGGCGAGGGCCATCCTGGGGCAAGACAGTGAACGTCACCCCGGCGGAGTGGCACTGAGGGTGCGGGGCAGCAGTGACAACACGCCCACGCGCACTCCGCAGCCATCGCCCGACAGCTCGGCCCTCGGCCCGTCGCCCGCAGACGATGCCGACGATCCTGCTGCCGCCCTGCGCTTGCGGCCTCCAGACGCCTCTTGAGGCGACGCCGCCCTGCCTTGCCCCTGTTGCCGCCGGGCCATTCGGAGTCCACTCACCCGAGATGCAAAAACCGGGGGAGTAACAGGCACGCCTCGGCATTGGACGCTGAAAAACACCGGTCAGCGGCCTGCTGCCAGGGCAGCCACTCATAGGCGTCGTGCTCACGCGGGCTCAGCACCACGGGCGTGCCTGCGGGCACACGCAGGCCAAACACGCGCTCGCGGTTGCGCACCACACCAGGGGCATAACGGTGCAGCCATTGGGGCCAGATGTCGTACACGTTCTCCAGCGCCCAGTCGGTCAGCAGGCAACCCGGTGCCTGGGTGTCCATGCTGGTTTCTTCGGCCACTTCACGGCGTGCGGTCTCGGCAAAAGGCTCGTCCAGCGCATCCTTGCTACCGGTGACCGACTGCCAATGTCCCTCGCCCCCGGTGCGGCGGATCAGCAGCACCTCCAGCGCGGGGGTGTGGATCACCACCAGCACCGACTCTGGAAGCTTGTAAGGCCGCGGTGGCCCGGCGGCGGCTGCCATGGCCTGTGCCTTCAGCCCCCCTTGGGGCGCTGGGCTGCTGTGGTGGTGGGCACGGGCGGGGGCAGCTCCTTGGCCTGCAACGCACGCGCCTGCACCACCAGCTGGTTGTGCGCGTCCAGAAACGCCGCAGCAATGACCTTGCCTTCGTTGGTATTGCTCCAGCCAGCGCCCGCGGCACCGCCCAGCTTGCCAAACACCAGGCCGCCCACCCCCAGGTCGGTGGTGCGCGCTGAGCCCGTGGCCGCAGCTACCTGTTCGGTGGTTTCGTTGTCGGACAGCAGCAAGGCCGTCTGTGCTTCCTTGAACTTGACCTGCTCCACCAGCCCTGCCAGGCCTGCGATGTCGCGCAGTACCGGGATCATGGCAATCACCCCGGCCAGGCCCCGGCCCGCATCCTGCTCGCTGAACGTGAGGCTGGGCGTGAGCGTGTACTGCGCCTCGTACCCCTTGCCCTTGGCCACGGTGGAGTTGTTCTTGCGCAAGATGCCTGCGTCCTTCAATTCCTGCTCCTGCACAGTGCCCTTCAGGCCCGCTGCCCGGTCCACCACGCGGAAACACCCGCTCTGCTGGGCCAGCAGCTTGACCAGTGGCACCGGCGACGCGGGCAGCTGGTAGCCCGAGCCCATGATGTAGCCATTGGGGTTCTCGGCCAGCGCCAGCGTGGCCACGGGCGCATCGCAACGCACCAGCTCACGGGCCGCGTTCTGCGCGCCCTGGGGCCCGGCCGAGCCCGTGACCACCGAGCCGCCCTGCCCCAGTTCGGTCTTCTTCTCGCCGCATCCGGCCAGGGCGATGCATGCGGCCGCAAGCAGCCAATGGGAGCGTGTCAACAAACGCATGGAAGTACCTCTTTCAGTCCGTGCACGGCGGCCAGTGCCCGATGCGCCGCGCATGAAAAAAGCGGCCAGGGCGCAAGGCCCGAGCCGCTTGGTGTGCGATGCATGGCTGCATGCGCGAAGGACGTGATGCGTCCGGAATCAGGCCGCAGTCTTGACCGCGTCGGGGTTGCGCAGGCGGATGTGCAGCTCGCGCAGCTGCTTTTCGTCCACGGGGCTGGGCGCCTGCGTGAGCAGACACTGGGCGCGTTGGGTCTTGGGGAAGGCGATCACGTCGCGGATCGACTCGGCACCGGTCATCAGCGTCACGATGCGGTCCAGGCCAAAGGCCAGGCCGCCGTGCGGGGGCGCGCCGTACTGCAGCGCATCCAGCAGGAAGCCGAACTTGAGCTGGGCTTCTTCGGGCGTGATGTTGAGGGCGTCAAACACCTTCTGCTGCACGTCGGCGCGGTGGATACGGACGGAGCCGCCACCCATTTCCCAGCCGTTGAGCACCATGTCGTAGCCCTTGGAGATGCACTTCTCGGGCGCAGTGACCATCCAGTCTTCGTGACCATCCTTGGGGCTGGTGAAGGGGTGGTGCACCGAGTTCCAGCGCTGGTTTTCCTCGTCGTACTCGAACATCGGGAAGTCGACCACCCACAGCGGSGCCCAGCGGTYSTCGAACAGGCCGYTCTTCTTGCCGAASKCGCTGTGGCCGATCTTSAYRCGCAGCGCRCCGATSGCGTCGTTGACGATCTTTTCCTTGTCGGCACCGAAGAAGATCAGGTCGCCATCCTGTGCGCCAGTGCGCTCCAGCACGGCTTGCAGGGCTGCGTCGTGGATGTTCTTCACGATGGGCGACTGCAGACCGTCACGGCCCTTGGCCAGTTCGTTGACGCGGATGTAGGCCAGACCCTTGGCGCCGTAGATCTTGACGAACTCGGTGTAGGCGTCGATTTCTCCACGGCTGATGCCGCCGCCTTCGACCGAGCCACCGGGCACGCGCAGGCCGACCACGCGGCCATTCTTCATGTTGGCGGCGCCCGAGAACACCTTGAAGTCCACGTCCTTCATCACGTCGGTCAGCTCGGTGAATTCGAGCTTCACGCGCAGATCGGGCTTGTCGGAGCCATACAGGCGCGCAGCGTCCTGGTAGGTCATGACGGGGAACTCGCCCAGGTCCACGCCCAGCGTGTTCTGGAACACCGTCTTGATCATGCCCTGGAACATGTCGCGGATGTCCTGCTCTTCCATGAACGATGTCTCGATATCGATCTGGGTGAATTCAGGCTGGCGGTCAGCACGCAAGTCTTCGTCGCGGAAGCACTTGGTGATCTGGTAGTAGCGGTCGWAGCCSGCCACCATCAGCAGCTGCTTGAASAGCTGSGGCGACTGSGGCARYGCGAAGAARYKGCCGTCGTGCACGCGGCTGGGCACGAGRTAGTCGCGCGCGCCTTCGGGCGTGSWCTTGSYGAGCATSGGGGTYTCGATGTCGATGAAGCCRTTSGCATCGAGGAACTTGCGCRYYTCCATYGYSACCTTGTAGCGCAGCATCAKGTTGTKCTGCATGKMCGGGCGGCGCAGGTCSAGCACGCGGTGCGTGAGGCGCGTGGTTTCCGACAGGTTTTCCTCGTCGATCTGGAACGGAGGCGTGACGGAGGGGTTSAGCACSTTSAGCTCATGGCACAGCACTTCGATCTGGCCGSTCTTGAGCTTGTCGTTGGTGGTGCCTGCGGGGCGTGCGCGCACCACACCCTTGACCTGCACGCAGAACTCGTTGCGCACGCCTTCGGCGACCTTGAACATCTCGGCGCGGTCGGGGTCGCACACCACCTGCACGTAGCCTTCRCGGTCGCGCASGTCGATGAAGATCACGCCCCCATGGTCRCGGCGGCGGTTSACCCAGCCSSACAGGGTRACGGTTTGGCCCAWCAGGGCTTCGGTCACAAGACCGCAATAGTGGGAACGCATGGCCATGACAAAACTTCCGGCGCCGCAGGGCGCGTTGACGTTGAAAGAGATTGCTTTTCTTACTTGGGTGGGGGCAGCGTGGGGTCCGCTGGAGCCACCACACCCATGGAGACGATGTACTTGAGGGCGCTGTCCACACTCATTTCGAGCTCGACACAGTCGCTCTTGCGAACCATCACAAAATACCCCCCCGTGGGGTTGGGGGTGGTGGGCACGTATACGCTGACGAACTCGTCGCGCAGGTACGCAGCCACTTCACCATTGGGGGCGCCGGTGACGAACGCCACAGTCCATACCCCTTCGCGGGGCCACTGCACGAGCACGGCCTTGCGAAAGGCATTGCCGCTCTCGGAGAACAGCGTGTCCGACACCTGCTTGACGCTGGAGTAGATAGAGCGCACCACCGGAATGCGGTGTACCAGCGCGTCGCCCCACTGCACAAGCTTGCGGCCCGCAAAGTTGCTGGCAATGGCGCCCACCACGAGCAAGATGGCCAGCGTGAGGACCACACCAAAGCCCGGGACATGCACTCCGAGCAGCTTGTCGGGCTGCCACGCGCCGGGCAGGATCTGCAGGGTCTGGTCGAGCGTGCTCACAATCCAGTTGAGCACCCAGGCCGTGATGACACCGGGCACGATGACCAGAAGGCCTGTCAACAGCCATTTGCGCAGGGCAGCCATGCAGGTCCTCAGCTCGAAGAGGAAGAAGTACCACTGGTACCAGCAGTACCGGTAGCGCTGGCAGTGCTCGTGCTGGCCGCTTCCTTTTTAGGAGCATCACCGCCACTGGCAGGTGCCGCCGATTCAGTCTTGGACTCCGACTTGGCCTCGGTGGCCGGGGCGGAGTTGCCACCGTTTCCGCCACGGAAATCGGTCACGTACCAGCCSGARCCCTTGAGCTGAAAACCTGCGGCAGTGASCTGCTTGGAGAAGGCTTCGGCTCCGCAGGCGGGGCACACGGTCAGGGGTGCGTCGGAGATTTTTTGCAGCACATCCTTGGCATGGCCACAGGAGCCGCATTTGTAGGCGYAAATAGGCATGTCAGTGTGTTGAGGGAAAGTGCAAAACCCTCAATTATAGGCGGCATGCCCCTTCACCCCCCGCGTTACTCGACCCCAACCATCTTGTGGTGGGAGGCGTGGCTGTTGCGGATGGCCTGTGGCCCGAGGGAGCCGATCAGCATGCCCGCCAGCGCGGCCAGCAAACCCGCCAGCTGCGCAGGAAAGATTGCCCCCGCCGGAGTGGACAGGAACAGCAGCCAGGTCACCAGGCCCAGCACGATGGCAAAGATGGCGCCCTGCGTGGTGGCACGCTTCCAGTACAGGCCGAACACCAGCGGCACAAACGCTCCCACCAGCGGCACCTGGTAGGCACCCGACACCAGCTCATAGATGGAAGTACCCTGCATGTAGATGGCATAGGCCAACACGCAGGCACTGAAAACGAGCGTGGTGATGCGCATGGTGCGCAGATGCTGCTTGTCCGAGCTGTGCGGGCGGAACTGGCGCCAGATGTTTTCGGTGAAAGTGACGCTGGGCGCCAGCAGCGTGGCGGAGGCCGTGGACTTGAGCGCCGACAGCAGGGCCCCAAAGAACAGCACCTGCATCACAAAAGGCATCTTCTCCAGCACCAGCGTGGGCAGCACCTTTTGCGGGTCGTCCTTGAGCAGCGCAGCCGTTTCCGTGGGCATGATGATGAGCGCGCTGGCCACCAGGAACATGGGCACGAAGGCGAACAGGATGTAGCAGATGCCACCGATCACGGGACCGCGCGTGGCGGCCTGGATGTTGTTGGCCGACATCACACGCTGAAAGACGTCCTGCTGCGGGATGGAGCCGAACATCATGGTCACGCCCGCGGCGATGAAGAACACCACGTCATGGAACTTGGGCTCAGGCAGGAACCGGAACAGCTCACGACTGGACGCGAACTCGATCACCTTGTCGGCSCCCCCGGCCATGTTGCCSGCRAACACSGCAATGMMGGCCAGSCCCRCCACCAGGATGATCATCTGGATGAAGTCGGTSACCGCCACCGACCACATGCCGCCGAACAGCGTGTACGCCAGGATGGAGACCACACCAATCGTCATGCCCACCGGAATGCTGATGGCACCGCCAGACAGCAGGTTGAACACCAGGCCCAGCGCTGTGACCTGGGCAGAAACCCAGCCCAGGTAGCTCAACATGATGATCAGCGAGCAGACGATTTCCACCGTGCGGCCATAGCGTTCGCGGTAATAGTCGCTGATGGTGAGCAGCGTCATGCGGTACAGCTTGCCGGCAAAGAACAGGCCGACCAGGATCAGGCAGAAGCCCGCGCCGAATGGGTCTTCCACCACATTGCCCAGACCGCCCTCGATGAACTTGGCGGGAATGCCCAGCACGGTCTCCGACCCAAACCAGGTGGCAAACGTGGTGGTGATGATCATGTACAGCGGCAGGTGGCGCCCGGCAATGGCAAAGTCCGCAGCGTTCTTCACACGCCGGGCTGCCAGCAAGCCGATGCCGATGGTGATCAGCAGGTAAACGATAACCAGGGTCAGCAGCACAGCGCGCTCCTCTCTCTTTTTGTCTCGGTCGGTCCAGGGTGAAGAAATCCGACCTGCGCCCCGGCGCTCCCCACACCGGGGCACCGGGCATGCAGATCGTCAGAAAAGCCGGATTCTGATCAGCAGTTGGATGAGCAGCAAGCCCAGCACAAACCCGACCCCAGCAAAAATGATGCCTTGCAGCAGCCGGTTGGTGCGTTTTTGCGCTTCCAGCAGTTCACGCAGTGCAGGCTCGTGGTCTGCCGGGCGCTGGCGCAGCGCGTCGTAGATGAGTCGTGGCAGCTCGGGCAGCAGCTTGGCATAGTGCGGCGCCTCGGCCCGCAGCTCGCGCCACAGGCGCTGGGGGCCCATCTGCTCCAGCATCCACTTTTCAAGGAAGGGCTTGGCCGTGCTCCACAGGTCCAGGTCCGGGTCCAGCTCGCGGCCCAGGCCCTCGATGTTGAGCAGGGTCTTTTGCAGCAGCACCAGCTGGGGCTGAATCTCGACATGGAAGCGGCGCGAGGTCTGAAACAGCCGCATCAGCACCAGGCCCAGCGAGATTTCCTTGAGTGGGCGGTCAAAATATGGCTCGCACACGGCGCGGATGGCCGACTCGAGGTCATTGACCCGCGTTTCGGGCGGCACCCAGCCGCTTTCGATGTGCAGCTCTGCCACCCGCTTGTAGTCGCGCCGGAAGAACGCCACAAAGTTCTGCGCCAGGTATTCCTTGTCCACTTCGGTCAGCGTGCCCACGATGCCGAAGTCCAGCGAGATGTAGCGGCCGAACGTGGCAGGCTCCAGACTCACCTGGATGTTGCCCGGGTGCATATCGGCGTGAAAAAACCCGTCGCGAAACACCTGGGTGAAGAAGATGGTGACGCCGTCGCGCGCCAGCTTGGGGATGTCCACACCGGCCTCCCGCAGGCGGTCGATCTGGCTGATGGGCACACCGTTCATGCGCTGCATCACCATGACCTCGGGGTGGCAGAAGTCCCAGAAGATCTCGGGGATCAGCACCAGGTCCAGCCCGGTCATGTTGCGGCGCAGCTGCGCAGCGTTGGCAGCCTCGCGCACCAGGTCCAGTTCGTCGTGCAGGTAGTTGTCAAACTCTGCCACCACCTCACGGGGCTTCAGGCGCTTGCCATCGGCAGACAGGCTCTCCACCCATCCCGCCATCATGCGCATGAGGCTCAGGTCCTTCTCGATCACCGGCAGCATGCCAGGCCGCAGTACCTTGACCGCTACCTCGCGCTCAATGCCCTGGCGGTCGCGCAGCGTGGCGAAATGCACCTGGGCGATGGACGCGCTGGCCACCGGTGTGCGGTCGAAAGAGGTGAACACCTCGTCCACCGGACGACGGAAGGCACGCTCGATGGTGGCGATGGCGATGTCGGGGTCGAATGGCGGCACGCGGTCCTGCAGGCGGGCCAGTTCGTCGGCTATGTCGGGCGGAAGCAGGTCGCGGCGGGTGGACAGCACCTGGCCGAACTTGACGAAGATAGGTCCCAGGCTTTCCAGCGCCTCGCGCAGGCGTTGCCCACGCGGCGCATCCAGATTGCGCCCGATGGACACGATGCGCGAGATCATGCGCAGCCAGGGCTTTTGAAAGCTGTCGAGCAGCAAGCCATCCAGGCCGAACCGGAACACCACCCACAGGATGGCCGCCCCCCGCAAGAAGCGCTTCATGCGTCGGCCCGGTCCGAACCAGCCGAAGGTGACAGCGGCGCCGCCGCCGGCGCACTGGGCGCCACCGGTGCCGTCGCAACGACCACTGCAGAAGACGCCGCGCTGGCGGCTGCCATGCGCGAACCCACAAACTGGCGCAGCGCCTGCGCAGCCCGGCTGGCGAACTGTGCCAGCGTATGCGCAGGGGCATCGCCAATCACGCGGGCSAGGTCKTCCTCSACRTCCCAGCGCACRTGGTCCACCAGCCAGTTGAYCTCGGCCGCCAGTTGCACATCCCCTTCAATGCGGATGGAGGGCTTGTCGCCCCGCAACGCAGCCTGGGCCAGGGTGATGGGGGAGGTATCGGTCACTTCCAGCCGCAGGTCTGGCACCGCGGATTCGGGCGCCAGGTTGAACAGGCCYGCAGGGGTGATCACCAGCGACAGGGAATAGGCCCGCCACTGCACCCTGGCGATGCGGCCCTTTTGGCGCACCAGCCGGTCCGTGGCTTCTTTCTCCTGCATCAGCACATGGTTGAGAAACAGCACCAGGCGCTGCTGCACCTCGTGGACCAGCCATTGCGGGGGCTGCGGGCCAGCTGCCAGGCGCTCGAAGAGGCCGTCCAGAAAAGGAAAAGGGGACTGTGGTGTTGCCATAGTCCCCGATTATTCCCTGAACTGGAATGCCCCTGGCACGCAGGGGCCCCGTGGGCTGTGTTTACTGCAGGGCTTGCACGCCTGCCACCAGCCAGCCGGTGTTGCCCGCCTTGGGCTTGGTCATGTTCCAGACCTCACGGAAGGGGCTGGGCCCGGCCGAGGGTTCTTCGCGGATCATGCCCGAGAACTCGACGCTGGCCATGTAGCCGTCGCCCAGGTCTTCGATGCCCAGCAGCTGCGCTTCGATCATGACCACATCGGTGTGATTGGGCTGCGTGCCCCGGTGGGCTTCGCGCTCGGTCAACTGGGTGCGGATCTCATCGAGCATGTTGTCCGTCATCATGGACCGCAGAGTGGCGATATCCGAGCGGTCCCAYGCGYCCTGCARSGTCACGAAGTTGCGCTTGGCGGCCGCCAGGAAACCCTCGGTGTCGAAATCGGCGGGCACACCCCAGTTCTGCGAACCCGACAGGCCCGAACCGATCACCACACCCGAACCCACGCCACCCTGCCCGGCACGTGAGGCATCAAATGCCATGCTGCTGCGCTCCCAGGGGCGGGCCGATGCGTCGTTGCCCACGTTGTTGGGGCTGTACTGCGGCGGCACCTGGGCTGCAGCGGGCGTTGCAGCCCCTGCGCCCTGGAAGGCGAACGGAGCACCACCTGCAGCATTGCCCGAGCCATTGCTACCGCCGTTGCGCGACCGCATGACCATCTTGAAGATGGCAAACGCCGCCAGCGCCAGCAGCGCAATCATCAGGATGTTGCCAAAGCCCGCGCCCAGGCCCAGCGAGTGCGCCAACCAGGCCAAGCCCAGACCCGCCGCCAGGCCGCCCAACATGGCACCCCAGGGCTTCTTGGCCGGCGCGGCCGGAGCCGCTGCCGGCGTGGCGGTAGCAGGCTTGGCTGCCGCAGCCGTGTTGGTCGCGCTTTGTGCCGGTGCGCCCGGCGTGGCGGGCGGCGTGGCCGACTCGCGCTGCGTCACATTGCTGGACTGCTTGCCCACCGATTTGCCACCACCCAGTCGCCGCGCGGCGTCGGCATCGGCGTGCGCAAACGCCAGCATCGCGACCAACACCACAGACCACAGTTTCATCATGACTTCTCCGTCTCCGTTATCGACCGAGCAAACCGCTCAGCACTTGATTCCAACATGGAGGGCCACAATGCCCCCCGTCATGTTGTGATAGTCCACATGCCCAAAACCATTTTTCTGCATGAGGCTTTTGAGTTCTTCCTGCCCCGGGTGCATGCGGATGGACTCCGCCAGATACCGGTAGCTCGCGTCGTCGCCCGCTACCAGCTTGCCCAGCTGGGGCAGCACCTTGAACGAGTACCAGTCGTACACCTTGGTCAGCGGCTGCGCCACTTTGGAAAACTCCAGCACCAGCAGCTTGCCGCCGGGCTTGAGCACACGGCACATTTCGGCAATGGCCTGGTCCTTGTGGGTCATGTTGCGCAAGCCAAAAGCCACGCTCACCACGTCGAAATGCGCGTCGGGGAACGGCAGCTTTTCAGCGTCGCAGACCAGCGTAGGCAGCACCACGCCCTCGTTGATGAGACGGTCACGGCCCACACGCAGCATGGCTTCGTTGATGTCGGTGTGCACCACACGGCCCGACGCCCCCACCTTCTTGGAAAACGCCAGTGCCAGGTCGCCGGTGCCACCCGCAATGTCCAGCACCTGGCTGCCTTCGCGCAGGTTGGCCACCATCACGGTGTAGGCCTTCCAGGCACGGTGCAGACCCGCCGACATGAGGTCGTTCATCACGTCGTACTTGGAGGCCACGGAATCAAACACACCGCGCACGCGGCGTGCCTTTTCCTGCTCGTCCACCGACTGAAAACCGAAATGCGTGGTGCTCATAAGAATCATGCTAGGCGCGTGAACGCCAGAGGTACAGCGACAACCCCGCACTGAATTGGGGCATCTGTCGCAATTTGGAGAACACTATTGAAACAAAAACAGCCGCTAGCGCAAGCAAATATTACGCTGATAGCTATATTTTCAATAGCACCTTGACACACAGGGACTTGTGCGGCTTTTGGCGGCGGGCCCCTGAACAGGCCTGCCAAGGGCGTCAGTGACTGCCGCAGGCGTGGCCCCCTGCACCACCCTTGGGCGCCATGGGCGCGTCGCGATCGGCCCCCGCCGCAGCCAGCCGCTCGGTGTACTGGGCCCACAGTGCGTCCTGCTTCTGGCCCAGCTCGTAGAGATAGTCCCAGGTGAAGATGCCGCTGTCGTGGCCGTCGGAGAACGTGGGCTTGACCGCGTAGTTGCCCACAGGCTCCAGGTTGACAAGCGCCACATTGCGCTTGCCCGTCTGCAGCACCTCCTGCCCCGGGCCGTGGCCTTGCACCTCGGCCGAGGGCGAGTACACGCGCATCAGCTCGAACGGGATGCGGAACGTGGCGCCATCCGAAAAACCAACCTCCAGCACGCGCGACTGTTCATGCACCGTCAGGGCCTGCGGCGTGGGAGCGCCCGCTTTCAAACCTGCCATGGAATCACCTTGAGAAAACTGTTGTCAGGAACGACGGCTGCCATTGTCCCACCCGCCCAGGCACACGCTGCCAGCAAGGTTACCGGGCGGCCCACAGCGCCAGCTGGGACTGCAGCTGCGCTTCCAGCGCGGGCAACAAGGCCCGCACGGCGGCCTCTTGCGCTGCGGGGCTCGGCCGCTGTGCCGCGGCCCATACGGGCGATGGAAAGTGACTGTCCCAGTCAAACCGCGCAATCACATGCCAGTGCAGGTGCGGCACCATGTTGCCCAGCGCTGCGATGTTGACCTTGGTGGGCGACAGGTGCTGGCGCAGGGCCTGCTCCACCAGGGTCACGGCTTCCATGCAATGCGCACGGTCAGCGGCGGCCAGGTCCGAGAACTCGGCCACATGCGCGTTCCAGACCACGCGGTAAAAGGCGGGGAACCCCGCCTCCTGCGCACGGATGACACGCAGGCGCTCGCCACGCCAGACCAATGCGCCGCCGTCTTCAGCGCACAAGGGGCAGGTCATCAGACCAGCACCCGCTCAATGCCGCCGTTGTTGGCACGGTGTACGTACTCGGGCATCCAGTTCTCGCCCAGGATCTCGCGCGCCATCTCGACCACGATGTAGTCGGCTTCGAGCAAGCCGTTGTTCAGGTCGCCTTCGTAGCGGTTCAGGCCCTGCAGGCAGCTGGGGCAGCTGGTGAGGATCTTCACGTTGTCCTGGGCGCCGACAGCACCGCTGGCACGCAGCTGGGCTTCGCCCTTCTTGATCTCTTCTTCCTTGCGGAAGCGCACCTGCGTGGACACGTCGGGCCGGGTCACACCCAGCGTGCCCGACTCGCCGCAGCAACGCTCGCTCTTCAAGACCTGCTCGCCCACCAGCGCCTTCACGGTCTTCATCGAGTCCTGCAGCTTCATGGGGTTGTGGCAGGGCTCGTGGTACAGGTAGGCGCCCTTGCCTTGCAGCTGAATGCCCTTTTCCAGCAGGTACTCGTGGATGTCGATGATGCGGCWRCCCGGGAAGATCTTGTCRAACTSGTAGCCCTGCAGCTGGTCGTAGCAGGTGCCGCARCTCACCACCACGGTCTTGATATCGAGGTAGTTGAGCGTGTTGGCCACGCGGTGGAAGAGCACGCGGTTGTCCGTGATCATCTTCTCGGCCTTGTCGAACTGGCCCGAACCGCGCTGGGGGTAACCGCAGCACAGGTACCCAGGCGGCAGCACCGTCTGCACGCCCGCGTGCCACAGCATGGCCTGCGTGGCCAAACCCACCTGGCTGAACAGGCGCTCCGAACCGCAGCCAGGGAAGTAGAACACCGCCTCCGTCTCGGCCGTGGTGGCCTGCGGGTTGCGGATGATCGGCACGTAGTCCTTGTCCTCGATGTCGAGCAGCGCGCGCGCCGTCTTCTTGGGCAGGCCGCCCGGCAGCTTCTTGTTGATGAAGTGGATCACCTGCTCCTTGATCGGAGCCGTGCCCACCGTCGCTGGCGGCTTGGCCGTCTGCTTGCGGCCCACCTTGCGCAGCAGGTCTACGGCCAGGCGCTGGGCCTTGAAGCCCACGTCCACCATGGCCGAGCGCATGAACTTGATGGTGTCCGGGTTGGTGGCGTTGAGCATGGTCATGGCCAATGCGTTGCCGGGGCGGAAGGTCTTCTTGCCCATCTTGCGCAGCAGGTTGCGCATGTTCATSGTGACGTCGCCGAAGTCGATCTTCACCGGGCAAGGGCTCTCGCAYTTGTGGCACACCGTGCAGTGGTCGGCCACGTCCTCAAACTCCTGCCAGTGCTTGATGCTCACGCCCCGGCGGGTCTGCTCTTCGTACAGGAACGCYTCGACCAGCAGCGAGGTKGCMAGGATCTTGTTGCGYGGGCTGTACAGCAGGTTGGCGCGYGGCACGTGSGTGGMGCACACSGGCTTGCAYTTGCCGCAGCGCAGGCAGTCCTTSACSSWRTCGGCAATGGCGCCGATGTCGCTCTGCTGCATGATSAGCGACTCRTGCCCCATSAGGCCGAAGCTSGGYGTGTAGGCGTTGGTCAAATCTGCATGCAGCGCCGGTTTTGAAGCCAAATCGGCACCAAGCGCTGGTTGAATATGCCCTGAATGCTCCTGATTTCGGAGCAACTTGCCTTTGTTGAAGCGGCCTTCCGGGTCCACCTTGCGCTTGTACTCGGCAAACGGGCGCAGCTCGTCGTCGGTCAAGAACTCCAGCTTGGTGATGCCAATGCCGTGCTCTCCCGAGATCACGCCATTGAGGCTGCGCGCCAGCACCATGATGCGCGCCACGGCCTCGTGGGCCGTTTGCAGCATCTCGTAGTCGTCGCTGTTGACCGGGATGTTGGTGTGCACATTGCCGTCGCCTGCGTGCATGTGCAGCGCCACCCACACGCGGCCCTTGAGCACGCGCTTGTGGATGGCCACGGCCTCGTCCAGGATGGGCTTGAACGCCGCGCCAGTGAAGATGCCTTGCAGCGGCGCCCGCAGCTGGGTCTTCCAGCTGGCGCGCAGGGTGTGGTCCTGCAGTTGGGGGAACAGCGTTTCCACATCGTGCAGCCAGCCCTGCCACAGGGCGCGCACCTCTTCCACCAGGGCGATGGCCTGGGCCACGCGGTCTTGCAGCAGCTCGGGCGAAGGCACTTCGTCGTCGGCGTCGTGCTTGCCCAGGGGCAGGTTGCCACGCTCGAAGAACTCGGTCAGCGCGTCGCACAGCTTGAGCTTGTTGCGCAGGGAGAGCTCGATGTTGATGCGCTCGATGCCGTCGGTGTACTCGGCCATGCGCGGCAGCGGGATCACCACGTCTTCGTTGATCTTGAACGCGTTGGTGTGGCGGCTGATGGCCGCCGTCTTCTTGCGGTCGGCCCAGAACTTCTTGCGCGCATCGGCCGTGATGGCCACAAAGCCTTCGCCGCTGCGGGTGTTGGCCAGGCGCACCACTTCGCTGGTCACGCGGGCCACGTCGTCGGCGTTGTCACCGGCAATGTCGCCAATCAGCACCATCTTGGGCAGGCCGCCGTTGCCCTTTTTGCTCTTGGTGGCGTAACCCACGGCCTTCAGGTAGCGGTCGTCCAGGTGCTCCAGGCCCGCCAGCAGCACGCCACTGCGCTTYTGCTCGGCGAACATGAAGTCCTTGATCTCGACGATGCTGGGCACSGCGTCCTTGGCGTTGCCGAAGAAYTCSAGGCAYACGGTGCGSGTRTGCKCSGGCATGCGGTGCACCACCCAGCGCGCGCTGGTGATGAGGCCGTCGCAGCCTTCCTTCTGGATGCCGGGCAGGCCCGCCAGGAACTTGTCCGTCACGTCCTTGCCCAGGCCTTCCTTGCGGAAAGTCTTGCCTGGAATGCTCAGGCGCTCGGTGCGCACGGGCGTCTTGCCATCGGCCTCGAAATACTGCAGCTCGAAGGTGGCCGTCTCCACGTCGTGGATCTTGCCCATGTTGTGGTCCAGGCGCGTCACTTCGAGCCACTGGGCGTCAGGCGTGACCATGCGCCAGCTGGCCAGGTTGTCCAGCGCCGTGCCCCACAGCACGGCCTTCTTGCCGCCCGCGTTCATGGCGATGTTGCCGCCAATGCACGATGCCTCGGCGCTCGTCGGGTCCACCGCAAACACAAAGCCCGCGCGCTCGGCCGCATCGGCCACGCGCTGGGTGACCACGCCGGCCTCGGTCCACACCGTGCCCACTTCGCGGTCCATGCCCGGCAGGCGGCGCATCTCCACCTCGGTCATGGCTTCGAGCTTTTCGGTGTTGATGACCACGCTCTTCCAGGTCAACGGGATGGCGCCGCCGGTGTAGCCGGTGCCGCCCCCGCGCGGGATGATGGTCAGGCCCAGTTCGATGCAGCCCTTCACCAGGCCCGCCATCTCGACCTCGGTGTCGGGGGTGAGCACGACGAACGGGTATTCGACGCGCCAGTCGGTCGCGTCGGTCACATGGCTCACGCGGGAGAGGCCATCGAACTTGATGTTGTCCTTGGCCGTGAGGCGGCCCAGGGTTTTCTGGATCTGGCGGCGCAGTTGCGCGGCCTGCTCGAAGGTGGCGTTGAATTCGGCCACAGCGCGTCGCGCGGCGACGACCAGCTCACCGACCAGACGGTCGCGCTCGGCATCGTCTGCGGGGGTGCGGCGTTTTTCGATCTCGCCCAGGCGGTGCTGCAAGGCATCCACCAACAGCTTGCGGCGCGAGGGGTTGTCCAGCAGGTCGTCCTGCAGGTAGGGGTTGCGCTGCACGACCCAGATATCGCCCAGCACCTCATACAGCATGCGGGCCGAACGGCCCGTGCGGCGCTCTTTGCGCAGCTGGTCCAGCACCTCCCAGGATGAGGACCCCAGCAGCCGGATCACGATCTCCCGGTCGGAAAACGAGGTGTAGTTATAGGGAATTTCACGCAGTCGGGCAGGCTCGGCGGCCTGCGTCTGCAAGGC
>NZ_JBGFFF010000049.1:0-29859 GCF_056175785.1 Acidovorax sp. LjRoot204 | reverse complement strand
CAGCAGGGCCCCGAGGTTCCTGGTGCGCTGGCAGGCGGCGATGGAGCGTTGCAGGCGGTCCAGCAGCAGGCGGCGGTTGGGCAGACCCGTGAGCGCGTCGTAGAACGCCAGGCGTTCGATCTCTTGTTCGGCCAGCTTGCGATCGGTGATGTCCATGGTGAAGCCATGGGACACCACCGAGCCATCGGCCTCGCGGTGTGGAATGGCGTTGGTCATGTGCCAGCGCACGCTCCCGTCATTCATCCGCACACGGTATTCGCACTGCCAGGGCACCAGCTTGCGCACCGACATCATGGCCGAGCGCTGCACCAGCGGCAGGTCTTCAGGCACCACGCGGTGCATGAGCACGCCGTGGTCGGCCGTGACCTCATGTGGCTCCACGCCCATGAATTCGCGCACGGCATCGCTGATGTACTGCACGCTGGTGCCACCATCGGTATGCAGCCGGTATTCGTAGATGAAGCCGGGGATGCGGCTGGCAATGCGCTGAATGAACAAGAGTTGTTCACGCAATTGCTCCGCAGCGCGGTGCTCGTCCGTCACATCCTGCACCACCCCCATGACGACCTGCACGCCATCGCGCGGCAGCGTGCGTTGAACCCGCGAACGCATCCAGCGCACTTCGCCATCTGGCCGGCGCCAGCGGTACTCCACATCCAGGCCAGATCCCCGTTCTCGGATCTTGTCGAACACGTGCCGGTCTTCCGGCAGGATGCCACTCACCGCGCGCTCCGGGTCCACCCATTCCTGCTGCTCAAACCCGGCGATGTTGCACAGCCCGGGCGACCAGAGCAGCACCGTTTCGCCCGGGTCTTCAATGCGCCGCCAATGGCCAGTGCGCGCCAGGCTCTCCATGGTGTTGAACACGTCGGTCTGCTCGCGCAACTCGCGCCGCACTTCTTCCAGCGCACGCTCGGATGCGGCCAGTGATACCCGCAGATTTTCGGCTTCAGAGGCATCGCGCACCGTGACAACGATGCAGTCATTGGTCACGCGGCGGGCCGACAAGTCCCAGGCCAGCAACAGCCGACCGGGCTCGCGCACCACCTGGCGGCACTCCAGCGGAGCCCCCACGCGCACCACGCCGAGCAACTGGTCCAGCAGCGGCGTGTTGGCCAGCAGGTCAAACACCTCGGACGCATCCACGCCCGGATGCCGTACCGCTCCCAACCCTGGCATGCGCCGTGCCGCCGCGTTGGCGGCCAGCAGCAGCAGGCGGCCGTCTTGCAGACGAAACTCCATGAGCGCCAYCGGCACCGCGTCCACCAGCGCTTGAAGGCGCGCCTGCGCCATGGGCTCAATGAGGCCTTCCCCGGCAGGGGCGAGGAGGTCGGTCAACAGTTCGGACGAAATCACGGTCGCTCTGAAGCCTCTGAATCCTGGGGTTGAAACACCAACTCTCGACGGAGGGTGGCTCCGTTCAGGGTCAAGCTGCCAGCATACAGCCAAGAGTATGTCAAAACGTAACATCTTGGCAGAACGCAGTGGAATTGCCCAGGGGGAAACCCGATGATCGAACTGCTACAGTCCACGCCTCATTCCTGCCACCCCCTGCATGTCCGACACGCTCGAACACCACACACCCATGATGCAGCAGTACCTGGCCCTCAAGGCCGGGTACCCCGAGACGCTTCTGTTCTACCGCATGGGCGACTTCTACGAGGTCTTCTGGCAGGACGCCGAGAAGGCCGCGCGCCTGCTCGACATCACGCTCACACAGCGCGGCCAGTCGGGCGGCCAGCCGGTGGTGATGGCCGGTGTGCCCTTCCACGCTCTGGAGAACTATCTGGCGCGCCTGATCAAGATGGGCGAGTCGGTGGCGATTGCCGAGCAGGTGGGCGAAGTGGGCGCCAACAAGGGCCCGGTGGAGCGCAAGGTGGTGCGCGTGGTCACACCCGGCACGCTGACCGACACTGAACTGCTGTCCGACAAATCCGAATCGCTGCTGATGGCCGTGCACCAGGCGCCCCGCGCGCGCTGTGGTTTGGCGTGGCTGAGCGTGACGCAGGGCCGCGTGTACCTGGCCGAATGTGCGCACGACGAACTGGGCGCCTGGCTGGCCCGCGTGGCGCCCAGCGAACTGATCTACAGCGCAGGCGTGACCGAGCGCTTTGAACAACAACTGCAGGTGCTGCGCCAAGGCGGCGCCTTCACCTGCCCCATGAGTCTGCGACCCGACTGGCAGTTCGACAGTGCCCTGGGCGAGCGCAAGCTGCTCGAAAACCTGGGCGCGGCCAGCCTCCAGGCCTGGGGTGCACACGAATTGGGCGAGGCCCACGCCGCCGCTGCCGGGCTGCTGACCTACGCCGAGCACACGCAGGGCCGCACCCTCACCCACGTGCACAGCGTGCAGGTGCAGCGCAACGACGACCTCATCGACCTGCCCGCCACCACGCGCCGCAACCTGGAGCTGGTCAAGACCCTGCGTGGTGACGATGCACCCACGCTGTTCTCGCTGCTCGACACCTGCATGACSGGCATGGGCAGCCGMCTGCTCAAGACCTGGCTGCTGGAGCCGCGCCGCGACCGCGCCGAGGCACGCCAGCGCCTCTCGGCCACCACGGCCTTGCGGGGCGCGGGCGGCGCAGGCGGCGGCGCGGGCCCCTGGTCCACGCTGCGCGGCGAACTCAAGGGCGTGAGTGATGTGGAACGCATCACCGCCCGCATTGCGCTGCGTCAGGTGCGCCCGCGCGAGCTGGTCGCGCTGGGCAAAACGCTACAAAAATCAGAGCTGCTTGCGCTGAACGGAAGGGCACCAGAGCCATTTTTGATGCAGATTTTCAGCCACCTGCAACCACCCGAGGGTTGCATGGCACTGCTGCAGACCGCGATTGCCGAAGAGCCCGCCGCGCTGGTGCGCGACGGCGGCGTGATCGCCAMCGGCYWCGACACCGAGCTGGACGAGCTGCGCGCCATCCAGACCAACTGCGACGCCTTCCTGCTGGACCTGGAAACCCGTGAGAAAGCCCGCACCGGCATCCCCAACCTGCGCGTGCAGTTCAACAAGGTGCACGGCTTCTACATCGAGGTCACAAGCAGCCATGTCGAGAAGGTGCCTGATGACTACCGCCGCCGCCAGACGCTGAAGAAYGCCGAGCGCTTCATCACGCCCGARCTCAAGGCGTTTGAAGACAAGGCCCTGTCGGCCAACGAGCGCGCCCTGGCCCGCGAGAAATGGCTGTACGAGCAGATCCTGGACCAGCTGCAGCCCCACATCCCGCAGCTGACCCGCCTGGCCCAGGCCCTGGCCACGCTGGATGTGCTGTGCACGCTGGCCGAACGCTCGCTCACCCTCCACTGGTGCGCGCCGCAGTTCGTGCCCGAGCCCTGCATCGAGATCGAGGGCGGCCGCCACCCGGTGGTGGAGGCGCGACTGGCCGAGACATCGAGCGGCAGTTTCATCGCCAACCACACGCGCCTGAACGCCAACACGCGCATGCAGATCATCACCGGCCCCAACATGGGCGGTAAATCGACCTACATGCGCCAGGTCGCGCTCATCGTGCTGCTCGCCAGCATGGGCAGCCGTGTGCCCGCCGCGAGCTGCCGCCTGGGGCCCATCGACGCCATCCACACCCGCATCGGCGCGGCCGACGATCTGGCCAATGCGCAGTCCACCTTCATGCTGGAGATGACCGAGGCCGCACAGATATTGCACGCCGCCACGCCCCACAGCCTGGTGCTGATGGACGAGATCGGCCGGGGCACCAGCACGTTCGACGGCCTGGCGCTAGCCAGCGGTATTGCCACCCACCTGCACGACAAGACCCGCGCCTTCACGCTGTTTGCCACGCACTATTTCGAGTTGACCGAGCTGCCAGCCAAAGCGCGCCACGCGATCAACATGCATGTGAGCGCCACCGAGTCCGGCACCGACATCGTGTTCCTGCACGAGATCCAGCCCGGCCCGGCCAGTCGCAGCTACGGGATTCAGGTGGCCAAGCTGGCGGGCATGCCATCGCCCGTGCTGCACCACGCCCGCCATGCGCTGGCAGCGCTGGAAGAGCGCGCGGGCGAGGATGAGTTGCAAGTGGACCTGTTCGCCGCGCCCGAGGTGCCCGAGAGCGCGGGCGCCAGCCCTCTCGAGGCCGCGCTTGCAGGCATCAACCCCGACACCCTGAGCCCGCGCGAAGCGCTGGATGCGCTGTACCAGCTCAAGAAGATGGCAGGCTGAAGCGACGCCTACCCCGGCTGCGCTGCAGGCTGCTGACCGGGCTCTGGGCACACCGCCAGCGCATTTTTGAGTCCCAGGGGCATCAGGCGCTAGTGCTATATGCCCTGATTGCTATCAATTTTGAATATCCGCACCCCGCAACAGCTGGGGGCCGCCTGCAGGGCACACAGGCCGCCCATGCCACAGGCGACTAAACTCGCGGGTTACCTCCAAACAACAACCCCCATTGCTCCATGACGTACTGCGTCGCCATCAAACTCAACGCCGGGCTGGTTTTCCTGTCCGATTCCCGCACCAATGCCGGCCTGGACCAGATCAGCTCATTTCGCAAGATGATGGTCTACGAGAAGGCGGGTGACCGCTTCATGGTGCTGCTGTCGGCGGGCAACCTGTCCATCTCGCAATCGGTGCGAGAGATCTTGCAGACCGAGCAGATCAAGGACGGCGAGTCGGGCGAAGCCATCACCATCTGGAATGCCAAAAGCATGTTCGACGCCGCCCGCGTGCTCGGCGCCGCCGTGCGCCACGTGCACGAGCGCGACGGCGCAGCCCTCAAGCGCTCTGGCGTGGACTTCAATGTGTCCATGGTGTTTGGCGGCCAGATCAAGGGCGAGGGCATGCGCCTGTTCCAGGTGTACTCGGCAGGCAACTTCATCGAGGCCACATCCGAAACACCGTACTTCCAGGTTGGCGAATCCAAATACGGCAAACCCGTGCTCGACCGCGTGCTCACGCCCGAGACCCCGCTGGACGAGGCTGCCAAGTGCGCGCTGGTGTCGATGGACAGCACGCTCAAGTCCAACCTGTCGGTCGGCCTGCCGCTGGACCTGGTGGTGTACGAGGTGGACCGCTTTGCCACCGACAAGGTCATCTGCATCGACGAGAACAACCCGTACTTTCGGATGCTGCACRACAGCTGGGGMCARAAGCTGCGCSAGGTGTTCGACAGCATCGARGACCCCGCCTGGACCGGCGGCGCTACCGAGGTGCCGATCATGGTCAGCCCGGCGCGCAGCAAGCCACTCAAGAAGATCACCAACCATACCGACCGGCTGATCTGACGCCCTGCAGGCCAGCGCATCCCACGGCACCCGGCCGCGTGCGCGCCTGCAGCCCGGCCCTGCCACCCCGCCATGCCCTCCATGCTCCCCATCGTTTTCTCGCACGCCAACAGTTTTCCGGCCAGCACCTACCGCGTGCTGTTCAAGCACCTCAAGACCCGGGGTTTTGAAGTCAGCGCGGTCGAACGCTATGGCCACGACCCGCAGTACCCGGTGACCAGCAACTGGCCACACCTGGTGCAGCAGCTGGCCGACTTTGCAACGGTGCAGGTGCAGCGCCTGGGCCAGCCGGTGTTTCTGGTGGGACATTCGCTGGGCGGCTTTCTGAGCGTGATGGCCGCCGCCCGCCACCCCGAACTGGTGCGCGGCGTACTGCTGATCGACTCGCCCCTCATTGGCGGCTGGAAGGCCAACGTGGTCAGCGTGGCCAAGCGCACCCAGGTGGTGGGTTCGATATCGCCGGGCCGGGTGAGCCGCCAGCGGCGGTTCAGCTGGGCCAGCAACGAAGAGGCGCTGGAGCACTTTCGCAAGAAGAAGGCTTTTGCACGCTGGCACCCCGATGTGTTGCACGATTACATCACCCACGGCCTGCAAGACCAGGACGGCAAGCGGGTGCTGGGCTTTGACCGCGCGGTGGAAACCGCCATCTACAACACCCTGCCGCACAACCTGGGCCGCCTGCTCAGCAAGCACCCGCTGCAGTGCCCGGCCGCCTTCATCGGCGGACGCGATTCCGACGAGATGAAGCAGGTCGGCATGGCCATGACGCTGCGTGTCACCGAGGGCCGCACCATGATGCTGGACGGCAGCCACCTGTTTCCCATGGAGCAGCCCGTGGCCACTGCAGCAGCCATTGAAGCAGCGCTGCTCAACCTGGCCATGCTCACGCCCCGCCAGACTTAAGTCGTACTGGCAGATCCCCGCGCAGGGTCGCCTGCGTTCCGCCTTACCACCAAATTCGGACCGTAGGGCGCGAAAAAACGCCCCACACCGCCCCCGGATCAGGGCAAACAGGGGACACACACGCCGCGCCAATCCCCTACACTGGTGAAATTGTTACAGCGTGATACACCCGACATGTCTGCACAGCCCCCGACGGCCGGGCGCCTGCCCGCGCTCAGCTTTGCCTTGCTGGCCGCCTTTGTCATCGCAACAGCGGTGCGCACCCACAATGACACCACCATCGCCATCGTCATCGCCTCAGTGCTGATGTTTGCCTGCTGCTGGACCAGTGCAGCGCATCTGCTGGGCACCCGCGCTGCCCTGCAGTTTGTGTTGATCGCGGTCAGCCTGGGCTGGTTTGCCGAACAGATGGGCTCCAGCCGGGGCTGGTTCTTCGGGCACTACACCTACACCGATGTGCTGGGCCCCCGTCTGCTGGACGTGCCACTGGTCATTCCGATGATGTGGTTTGCACTGACGTATGCGGGCTATGTGATCAGCAACCTCATCGTCTGGCAATCGGCGGTGGACGGCGCTCCTGGCCTGGGCAATGCCGCCATGCTGTCATTTCTGGCGGCCATGATCGTGACCGCGTTCGACCTGGGCGCAGACCCCTACTTTGTGTACACCCTCAAGGCGTGGATCATGGCCAAGACCGATGGGGCCTGGTTTGGCGAAACCGTGCAGGGCTTTTTCGGCTGGGTGTTCGTGGCCTTTGTGATCATCTTCAGCTTTCGCATGTCGGTGCGCCAGCTCCCCTTGCAACCCGCCAGCCCCTTCCTGCGACGCCACGCCATGGTGCCGCTGACCATCTACGCGGCTGGCATGGTGTTCCAGATGATTCTGGGCAGCCCGGTGGAAATCCGGACCATTGCAGCCTTTGCCATGGGGATTCCGCTGCTCTGCGCGCTGGCGGGCTTCCAACGCTGGCGCGCACCGGGTAAGGTCGCGGCATGACCAGCAAGCCCCACAACCCTCTGCTGCCAGCTGCCGATCTGGCACCCATGCAGCACCACGCCGACCCTCTGGCCGACGCTACGATTGCCAGGATCCTTGGGCCCTGGCCCCCCGGCGACGTCGCCGCCGACGCTCCGCAATGGGCGCACATCAACACGGTGAACCTGCTGTTCAGCCAGTGGACCGACAACGCCACGCTGGCCACCTGGCAGGCAACCGAAGGCCCGGTGCAGGTGGGGGATGGTGACAAGGCCGCCAAAGGCTATGTGACCGCCGAGATGGCCAAGGCGCTCAACGACTATGTGCAGGCGGCGCAGGTGCTGCCGCCCTGGGCCGATGCCCGCAAGATCGAGCGCGCCGAAAAACTCTTCATGGACCACGGTGCGCTGTCTTGCATCCTGCTGTTCTGTGCAAGCCTGCCCGAGTGTTATGTGGTCCCGGACCTGTCGAGCGTGTTGCACACGACCGGCCAGCTGGAACAGAACACCGAATACCGCATCCGTTCCACAGCGGCCATGATCTTCCCGGTGATGCTGCACGGAGGCCTCAGCCCACGGGGTGCCGGTGTGGCACAGGTGCTCAAGGTGCGATTGATCCACGCCACGGTGCGCAATCTCATCCTGCACGGCAGCCCCGAACATGCAATCGCGCAATGGAAGGCCGGCGGAGACGGCCTGGTCGTGCCACGCGCAGCCCCCGCTGGTGGCGGCCGGTCCGTGATGTACCAGACCCTGTATGCACGTGGCTGGAACCTGGCCGCCAAAGGTCTGCCCTGCAACCAGGAGGAGCTGGCCTACACGCTGCTGACCTTCGGCTACGTGTTCCTGCGCAGCATGCGTCGGCTGGGTCTCGGTCTGCCGCCCGGGGACGAAGAAGCCTACCTGCACGCCTGGAACGTGGTGGGTCACGTGCTTGGCATCGACCGCTCCCTGATGGTGGAAACGATGGCGCAGGGCGATGCACTGATGGCACTGATGCAGGCCCGTGGCCGCGCAGAGCCGGTCACGCCCGACCCGCGCCCGGCCCTGGGGCAGGCCCTGATGCAGACCATGGCCAACGCGCTGCCCTGGCGCGTCGTCAAGCCCTTCCCGCAGCTCATGACCCGCTACCTGTGCGGGCGAGAAACCGCCGAGGACCTGGGGTTGAACCAGCCCGTGCCCTGGCTGTCGGCCCTGCTGTTCTGGTGCGTTCTGCTGCTGGCCCGCGCCATCGATGCGGTGGTGGGTTTGCTGCTGCCGCGTTTTTCGATCGTGCGCATGCTCACGCGGGCGCTTGGCTACCACTTCATGAGCCGGGTGCTGATGAGCCAGACGCGCCCGCTGCAACTGCCCACCGAACTGCTCAACCAGGTGGACACCGTGGTGCACAGCTGGAGCGACGACCCCCATGCCCCCGGCTGGCTCAACCGCATCGAGGATCGGCTGACCACCTCTGGCAGCTGGAGCCGGGGCCTGGCTGGCAAGGCAAAGCCCGCGCAGGCGGGCCAGACAGGCCAGGCACAGCAAGCCACATCGCCCTAGCCACCACGCCAATGCAACCGCTGCCGCGCAACCTTCCGATGCTGGCCCGCTTGCGGTGCATGTGTTGCGGCGTGGCAACGTGGGTGCTGTGTCTGCTGGTACTCCTGGCTGCAACCTTGCCCCGGAGCGCACAGGCGGGCGAACCCTTGGTGCTCGCACAGGACAGGCCGCAGGTGGATGCCTGGGAGGCCATCACCCTCAAGGCCGACCCCACCTACGAGCTCTCGGTACAGGACATGCTGGACCGCCTGGACGAGTTCAAGACTCCAGCACGGAGCAACAACTCGCTGGGCGTACACAAGGCGGCCATGTGGCTGCATATCCCCCTGGTTGCGCCCGAGGCGCCGCGCACCCCGTGGGTGGTCAACATTGGCTACAGCTCGCTCAGGGCCGATTTGTACCTGGCCCGGGGTGGCAAGCTGCTCCAGCAGGCCCGAGCACGCCAGTCCGATCCAGCGCAGCTGACTGGCCGCACGCCTGCGATGGCCTTTGACCTGCAGCCGGGGCAACGTTACGACCTGCTGATACGGGTCCAGGCCACCGGCCCGCTGATTCTGCCCATCACGGTCAGCGAAATGCCCATTCACCTGCGCCAGGCCCTGCGCGAGCAGATGCTGCAGGGCCTGCTCAACGGGCTGGCCTTCTGCCTCTTCGCGTACAGCCTGATCCAGTGGGCCACGCAGCGTGATCGCATGTTCGGCTTTTATGCGTTGGTGGTGCTGGGCAGTGCGGGCTTTTCGCTGCAGTTCTTTGGCGTCGGCCCGCAGTATCTGTGGCCCGATAACCCGTGGATGGACCGGTATTCGGGACCGGCAGCAGGGCTGATGGCGCTGGCGGGATCGTTTCTATTCCTGGGCCACACGCTGGCCGGCGACACTCCTGGCAGCCGGTATGCGCGCACCATGCGGTTGGGCGCGGCAGTCACCGCAGCGGTCTGTATCGCGTTGGTAGTGGGCTGGTTGACCGTGCCCCTTGCCATTGCCTTCATGAGTCTGGCGGGGGCACTGCCCTCGCTCATCAGCCTGCCTGCCGCCATGGCGCGAATGCGGCACAAAGACCCCATTGGCGCCACCCTGCTGGTGGCGTGGATCGCCTTTGGCGTGGCCGCCGGAACGATGGTGTGCCTGGTGCAAGGCTGGATTCCTGCCAATTTCTGGACACTGCACTCGTTCCAGATTGGCGCCACGCTGGACATGCTGCTGTTCTTCCGCGTGATGGGCCTGCGCGCCCGCGCGGCCCAGGCGCAGGCCCAGGAGGCCATGCGCGAGCGGGATCTGATGCAGTCACTGGCCAACACCGATCCGCTCACCGGCCTGAGCAACCGGCGCGGCCTGCAGCACGCATTGCACGCCGCGCTGGCCCACTGTTCACCCCAAAGGCTGGTAGCGGTCTACTTGATGGACCTGGATGGGTTCAAGCCTGTCAACGACGCGCACGGCCACGATGTGGGCGACGACCTGCTGGTGGCCGTGGGCCACCGCCTCCTGGCCAATGTGCGGCACCAGACCGACCTGGTCGCCCGGCTCGGCGGTGACGAATTCATCATCATGGCCCGCGACCTGGCCACGCCCGAGCAGGCGGAGGACCTGGGCCGCTCGCTCCTGCGGGCCTTTGAGCACCCTTTTACGCTGAGCCATCTGCGCATCCAGGTGGGCCTGACCATCGGGTACGCGCTGGCCCCCCTCGACAGTGACGACCCGCAGGGCTTGCTGCGGCATGCAGACGCCGCGATGTACGCGGGCAAACAAGGCGGCAAGCACTCGGTGCGGCGCATCCCCGCCACGGCAGCACTGGCATGACGACGATGAATTGCAACGCCCTGCTCCCCAGTCGGCCGACACCCTGGCACCCCCTGCTGTGGCTGCTGGTGCTGGCACTGTGGCAGGTGCTGGCTCTGCCCACTGCGCGGGCCGCTGAACCCGGCCCGCTCGTGCTGCCAGCCGATGCCCGCCCGGTGAACGTGTGGTCGGTGGCCACGTTGCTGGCCGACCCATCTTTGCAATGGGGCGTGCAAGACGCACTGGAACGCTTGCCTGACTTTGCAGAGCCCCCCAGCCGTGGCGGCAGCCTGGGTGTGCGCAAGGAGGCCATCTGGCTGCGCGTGCCGCTGATGTCGCGCGTGGCGTCGGGCAATGAATGGATCGTGAACATCGATTTTGCGGTGCTCAACGAAGTCGACATCTACCTGACCCAGCAAGGCCGGCTGACTCAACACGCTGCGCTGGGCAACCTGCGCCCCTATTCCGAGCGCCCGCTGAGGGGCCGCACCCCAGCGATGACGCTGGACCTGGCGGCCGACACTCCCTATGAACTGCTGATCCGGGTACAAACCTCGGGCGCGATGATCGTGCCCATCACCCTGAGCAAGGCACCCTACCTGGTGCACCGGTCGCTGCGTGAGCAGATGTTCCAGGGCGTGCTGGCCGGGCTGGCCCTGTGCCTGGTGGTCTACAGCTTCACCCAGTGGGTCAGCCAGCGCGAAAAGCTGTTCCTCTACTACTGCATGCTGGTGGTGGGCAGTGCCGGGTTCTCGCTGCAGTTCTTCGGCGTTGGCACCCAGTTCCTCTGGAGCGACCGGCTCTGGATCGAAGTTCACGCAGCAGGGGCGGCGGGGCTGCTGGCCATTGCGGGCTCGTTCCTGTTCATGGGCCATGCGCTGATGGGCCACATGCCACACAGCCGGTTCCTGAGGGTGATGCAGGCGGGAGCAGTGCTGAGCCTGGTGCTGCTCGCGGCCTTCCTGGTCGATCTGATCAACACCCGGACCACCACCGCCATCATCAGCGTCCTGGGCCCCCTACCCTCTCTCATCAGCCTGCCCATCGCCATAGCGCGGGCACGCCGGGGGGACTCCGTCAGCACCACGTTGCTCGCGGCCTGGGTTGCGTACTTCACGGCGGCCGTGACCATGGTGTGCCTGGTGCAAGGCCTGCTGCCGGTCAACTTCTGGACGCTGCACTCCTTCCAGCTCGGCGCCGCCGCCGACATGCTGCTGTTCCTGCGGGTGCTGGGTCAACGCTCTGCCGCCTTGCGCCACGCGGCCTCTGAAGCGCTGCGCGAGCGCGACACCATGCGCTCGCTGGCCTACACAGACTCACTGACCGGGCTGTGCAACCGCCGCGGCATGCAAATGGCGCTGCAATCGGCGCTGGCGCAGGCCAGCCCCCAACGGCTGGTAGCGCTCTACCTGATGGACCTGGACGGTTTCAAACCGGTCAACGACACCTACGGCCACGATGTGGGCGACGACCTGCTGGTGGCGGTGGGCCACCGGCTGGAGGCCAATGTGCGACAGCACACCGACCTGGTGGCAAGGCTGGGCGGAGACGAATTCATTGTCATGGCGCGCGAACTGGCCACCCCCGAACAAGCCCAGGAACTGGGGCGGGCCTTGCTGCATGCATTTGAAAAGCCGTTCCGGCTGAGCCACCTCTCCATCCAGGTGGGCCTGACCATCGGCTACGCGCTGGCACCGCTGGACAGTGACGATGCACAGCACTTGGTCCGGCTCGCGGATGCAGCCATGTATACAGGCAAGGAGAGCGGCAAACACTGCATCCGCCGCAACCCGGGCGAACTGGCGCTGGCCTCATGACGTACACGCGCTTGAGTGGGTTTGTGCATCGCCCGGTTCTTGCCAACTGGTGGCGAGTGGCCTGCCTGCTGTCGGCACTGTGTCTTCTGCTGGCCGCCCTACCGACCAGTGCGCGGGCCGCCCCCCTCGATCTGCGGGATGACCTGCTTTCCATCGAGGCCTGGCCCGCCGTCACTGTGCTGCCAGACCCTTCCGGCACCCTGCTCGTGAATGATGTCCTTGCGGAGTTGTCACGCTTTCAGGCCCCACCCGGCACCAGCGGCACCCTGGGCGTGCGGGCAGAGCCGGTGTGGGTGCGCACCCCGGTCACCGTGCCCGTGACATCCAACGGCCTGTGGGTGCTGGACATCGACTATCCCGTGCTGCAACGCATCGAGGTGTACCTGGCTGCAGACGGCCATGTGACCCAGCAGGCCACGCTGGGCAGCCTGCAGCCTTACACCCAGCGCCCGCTGCGCAGCCGCACCCATGCACTGCCCCTGGCCATGTTGCCCGGACACACCTACGACCTGCTGCTGCGCGTGGAGACCCGGGGTGCAATGGTGCTGCCCATCACACTGAACAAGCCCACCACCTGGCACAGCAAGGCTCTGAACGAGCAGATGCTGCAAGGCATCCTTACCGGGCTGGCGCTGTGCCTGCTGATCTACAGCCTGGCGCAGTGGCTCAATCTGCGCGACGTGCTGTTCATCCAGTACGCACTGCTCATCACGGGCAGCCTGCTATTTTCGCTTCACCTGTTCGGCCTGGGCACGCAGTACCTGTGGCGCGATATGCCGTGGGTGGAGTTGCATGCAGCCAGTCTGGCTGCGCTCACTGCCACCTGCGGCTCCTTTCTCTTCATCAGCCAGGCATTGGCGGGTGACAGACCCCGCAGCTGGCTGCTGCGCAGCATGCGTGGCGGCGCGGTGCTGTGCGTGGTGCTGGCTGCGCTGTATGCACTGGACCTGCTCAGCACCCGCGCAGTGACAGGCATCGTCAGCATCCTGGGGCTGGTGCCAGCGCTCATGGGCATTCCGGGGGCGGTACGCCGCGCAAGGCTGGGCGACCCGGTGGGCTCCACCCTGCTGCTCGCCTGGCTGTTGTATTTTTTGGCCACCGCCACGGTCATTGGCGTGATCCAGGGTTGGGTGCCGGTGAACTTCTGGACCTTGCACTCGTTCCAGTTTGGCGCCACGCTGGACATGCTGCTGTTCATGCGTGTGCTGGGCTTGCGCACCAAGGCATTGCGGCTGGAGGCACTGGACGCCAACCGCGAGCGCGACGTGATGCGCTCACTCGCCCACACCGATCCGCTCACCGGCCTGCCCAACCGGCGCGGGCTCAATATCTCGCTCGCATCGGCCCTGTCGCGCTGTAGCGCAGAAAAAATGCTGGCTGTGTACGTGATGGACCTCGACGGATTCAAGCCCGTCAACGATCAGCATGGCCACGACGTGGGCGACGAGCTGCTCGTGGCCGTGACCCGGCGCCTGCAAGGCCATGTTCGCCAAAGTGACCTGGTGGCTCGCCTGGGGGGCGACGAGTTCGTGGTGATGGCTGGACAGCTGCACAGCCTGCAGCAGGCGCAAGAGCTGGGCCACAAGCTGCTGGATGCATTCCGCTCACCGTTTTCGCTGAACAACGTGCAGGTGGAGATCGGTCTGACCATTGGGTATGCCATCGCCCCGCACGACAGCACCGACGCCATTGGCCTGCTCAAGCTGGCCGATGCCGCCATGTACAGCGGCAAACAGGGCGGCAAGTTCTGCCTGCGGCGCAACACGGGCGACCTCGCGCTGTCCTCGTCCTGAGATCGTTTTCACGATCCAGAGGTGGCTGCCCAGCAGCGGGCTGAAAGACACGCCTGCCATTTCCCTCTGGTCAAAGCGCTCCTGCTCCGGTACACCCGGGGCTTCGCAACTTCCTGAAGGATCGCTCGCCATGGCCCATCGCAAAAGTTCGGCCCGCCTTGCCAAAGACGCACGCGTCGCACACTTTTTATCTTTAGCGGCAAAACAGCCGGCGTTGAGCGCTGCGCAGGCCAGCACGCCGGTGCTCACATGGGAGGCGGTGGCCGCTCTGGAGGCGCGCATCGTAGGGCGCATCGTGCTGCCATCCAGCCCCGACTACAACGCAGCGCGGCAGGAGTCAAACCCAGCCTTTCAGTCGTATCCGGAGATCATTGTCTTCTGCGCCTGCGAGAACGATGTGCTGGAGTGCCTGGCCGTAGCCCGCACCTATGGCGTGTGGGTGGCCGTGCGTTGTGGTGGCCACAGCACCGCGGGCTACTCGGTCAACAGCGGCATGGTGGTGGACCTGAGCGACTTGCAGGGCGTGGTGCTGGATCCTGCACGTGAACGCGTGCACGTGCTGCCGGGCACCGACTTTGACCACTTTAACGGCGCCATGAACCACACGGGCTGGCACGTGCCCACGGGCGCCTGTGGCAGCGTGTGCGTGGGGGGCTTTGTACAAGGTGGCGGCTACGGCTACACATCGCGCGCGTTCGGCATCCAGAGTGACCTGGTCGATTCCTTCCGTGTGGCGCTGGCCGATGGCACCATCGTCACCGCCAGCGCGCAGGAGCATTCCGACCTTTACTGGGCCCTGCGCGGCGGCACGGGCGGCAACTTTGGCGTGGTGCTGCAGGTGACCTACCGCATGCAGCGGCTGGACCAGGTCTGGGCCTGGGCCATCAGCTGGGACGCCGTGCACGCGGCCCAGGTGCTCACGCTGATGCAGGCCGGCTACATGAAGACCGGTGCGCCCGACGCATTGGGCTACATGATGAACCTGGGCTTCCAGAACGGTGTGCCGGTGTACATGGTGCAGGGCATGTTCTGCGGCAGCCGCGAGGACGGGCTGGCAGCCATTGCACCGCTGATGGCAATCCCCAGCGCGCAGCTGCTCGGGGACAAGACCGGCACCTACCCTGACATGAACGTGTGGCTGGAAGACCACCCCTACACCCTGCCCGACAACCTGCCGGACGGGATCGCCGAAACCAAGGCCAGCGGATACATCAACACCCGGCTCTCGCCCGCCGACTGGCAGCGCATCATCGACTACTTCAAGACGTCGCCCAACCCCTGGTCGCTGGCCTATCTGGAGCCCTATGGCGGCGCCATCAACCGCTACCCAGTGGCCGACAGCGCCTTTGTGCATCGCAATGTCGACGCCGACCTGGTGGTGGATGTGTTCTGGCGCAACCCGGCGGAGCGCGCCCAGATGGAAGCCTGGCTCGACGGCTTCATGCAGCTCGTGCGACCCTTCCTGAACGGCCACGTGTACCAGAACTACCCGGATGCGCGGCTGGCCGACTTTGCCTCCGCCTACTGGGGCCCGGCCTACCCGCAGCTTCAGCGGATCAAGGCGGCCTACGACCCCGGCAACTTCTTCCACTTCCAGCAAAGCATCCGGCTGCCGTAACGCAGTGATGCCCCTGCCCCGTGGGGGCACGGTAAGAGGCCCGGTAGATTAGGCCGTCTGCGCGTAATGCAGACGGCCCTTACCCGCCCGTTTGGCAGCGTACATGGCCTGGTCGGCACGGTTCATCAGCGCGTCGATGTCTCCCTCCAGCGGAGGGTACACCGCCACACCAACGCTGGCGCCAATGCGCAGCTCGCGCCCATCCACCGTCATGCCCTGCTGCAGGGCGTCGATGATGCGATGGCCGATGGTGTCGGTCACTTCGCGGGTCACCTCGTGGTCCAGCATCACCAGAAACTCATCACCGCCCAGCCGCGCCATGGTGTCGCCCGCGCGCACCGTGCTGGCGATGCGCTGAGCCACGATGCGCAGCACCTCGTCGCCCGCGCGGTGGCCTTCGGCGTCATTCACGTGCTTGAACCCGTCCAGGTCAATGAACAAAAGTGCTACCGACCCCTCGGTGTGCCGCGCATGCAGCAGCGACTGCTCCAGCCGCCCCTGAAACGCGGCCCGGTTGAGCAGCCCGGTCAGTGAGTCGTGGTTGGCCAGGTAGTGCTGCTGCCGCGCGATCTGGATCTTGGCGGAAACATCCTGCACCAGCGCCATGATGGAGGTCACCTGGCCGTCTGCGTCGGTCAGGGCAGAGTTGAACCACTCGCAGTGCACCTCTGTGCCATCGCTGCGCACAAAACAGGTTTCGGCCCGGTTCTGGGACTCCTGGCCGGACTGCAGCCGCTGCAGCGCCTGCTGCAGGCTGTCGTCCATCGAGGCTGGGGCCAGCAGGTCCGTCAGCAGCCTCCCTTCCAGTCCCGCCACATGCAGYCATCCCAGCAGCTGCACCGCGCGCTGCGAGCAATGCAGCAGCTGCAGCTGGTGGTCCATCTCCACCACGGCCAGGGGGCTGTTCTCCATGTGGGAGGACAGGCGCTGGTTGGCCGCGCGCAGCGCATTCATGGTGACCTGCAGCTCGTGCACGTCCAGCGCCGTGGTGATGAAACCGTCAATCGCGCCTTGCGGGTTGTGCCAGGGCGTCAGGCAGATGGTGCGCCACTCGTCAAAGCCGTAGGGCGTGCGCAGCATGCGCTGGTACTGCACCCGCTCGCCGCTGAGCACGCGGTTCACAAACGGCATGAACCGGGCGCAGTCCTGCTCGCCATAAACCTCCACCAGTGTCTTGCCGACCAGCTCCTCCGGCACGGTGCCGAACCAGCGCGCGTATTCGTCGTTCACATAGATCATCGACAGGCTGCGGTCGATCACAGCCATGGTGGCGCCTGCGCTGCGGGTGATCACATCAAGCAGGTCCGCCTTGGACCACACCTTTTGGCGGGCGGTCTCCGGGTGCGTGGACAACTCGGGCGCTTCTGGCGTCATGCGGCAATACCCCAGTGGGGGAGAGGATCAGCGAAGGGGCAGCTTCACACACCACGACAGGGTGATGGCACGGGGTGCGGCCGCCTGGGCGTAACTGTCTGTGAGCGGCAGCTTAGCACTTTCGCCAGGCACAACCGCTCCCGTTGAACCCTTGCCACAGCGGATGCGCCTAGCGGCAGCACCGGTAGGCCAGCCCCACGGAGACCGAATAGCCCACCGGCTGCACGGTCAAGGGGCTGCGGCGCGCTTCGCCCTGCAGCTGGGACACGCGGGCCGCGCCCAGCACCACCCAGTGCCGGTTGAGCGCCGTCATCACCTCCACCCCGGCATCTACGCTGTACAGCCCGCCGCGTGGCTCGAACGCAGGCAAGGGGCTGCTGCCACCGGCCGGCACCCCAAAATGCCCCCGCACGTAGGTGCGGTCCCCAAAGCTCGCGCCCGCCCCGAAGCTGACCTTGGTCTGCTCCGTCACGGGCCAGGTGTAGCCAATGCTGGTAGACCATTGCGCGCCCCCGTCGCGGCCCAGGATGTCTTGCGAAACCCCGGCCCCCACGGCCCAGCGGTCGGTGATGGCATAACCCGCGCTGATCCGTGCCCGCAGGGTGGACCGCACTGACGGCAACCCCACCAGGATGGGGGCATCCGACCCGTCACGGCCCTTGTCAATGCGCAAGGCTGCACTCAGGCTGAAGCGGTCGCTCTGCGCCAGCGTGGCGCTGGCGCCGGACTCGCGGGGCCCCAGGCCGTGGCCCATGAAGGCGCTGCCGCGCGAAGTGCTCAGGCGAAACCGGCCGTACTCGATGGCCCAGGCGGGCCGCAGGCTGTTCTTGCGGCCATCGCCCCCGGCGTAGTCGGGGCTGCTGCCCACGATGGCGCCGATCGCGTAGTTGAATTTGGGAGCCGCAGCCTGCTGGCTCTCTGCCTTGTCGGACACCGTGCTTTCGGTGCTGGCCGCCTCTGGCAAGCCTTGGGCGCCCACCCAGGGGCTGACCGACAAGCCGGCGAGTGCCAGCGCCCGCAAGGAAATCAAGGGAAAGGAGACCCGACCGGTAATGAAACGCATGGCCCGATTATCAGTCGGCCCACTGCACCCAGCCGGTCCACGCGGTCACCAGAACGATGACGCCGAACACGATGCGGTAGTAAGCAAACGGCACAAAACTGTGACTGCTGATGTAGCGCAACAACCAGCGCACRCASAGCCASGCGCTGAKGAAGGAGAACACCAGCCCCGTGGCAAACAGCGGAATGTCGGCCGCCGACAGCAGCGCGCGCTCTTTGTACAGGCTGTATACCCCGGCGCCAATCAACGTGGGGATGGCCAGGAAGAACGAAAAGTCCGTCGCCGCCTGGCGCGACAGGCCCAGCAGCATGCCTCCGATGATGGTCGCGCCGCTGCGGCTGGTGCCAGGAATCATGGCCAGGCACTGCACCAGGCCGACCTTGATGGCATCGAGCGGCGTCATTGCATCCACGCTGTGGATGCGGGTGGCCGAGGGCGGCCGCCGCTCGGCCCACAGGATGATGAAGCCACCAATGATGAAGGTGCTGGCCACGACCACCGGTGTGAACAGGTGTGCCTTGATGGCCTTGCCAAACAGCAGCCCCAGCACCACGGCAGGCACGAAGGCGATGAACACGTTGAGCGCAAACCGCTGAGCCTGGCGCTCGGTGGGCAAGGCGACCAGCGTGGAGCGGATCTTGGCCCAGTACACCAGGATCACCGCRAARATSGCRCCSGTCTGGATGGCAATGTCAAACACCTTGGCCTTGGCATCGTCAAACCCCAGCAGTGACCCGGCCAGGATCAGGTGCCCGGTGGAAGAGATGGGCAAAAACTCCGTCAACCCCTCGACGACCCCCATGATGGCGGCCTTGACCAGCAATACAACGTCCACGCGCACTCCTTGCAAATAGGTGCGGGATTATCCGCCGTGGGCTCCAGCCCCCCTGGCAAAACGCCCGCCGCGTTGCTTCTGGCGGCCCAATCCGCCCACCACTCACTCCGCGTGGCGGCATTTCACGCCCGGTGGGCTGCATTTCGTCGCAGGGCTGTGGCGCCCCGGGAAGGGCATCGGCACAGTTCGTTCCATCGAACCCGCCAGGAGCCCCGCCATGCAAATCACCCCCGTCATCGCCATCCATCTTGCAGCCGCGCTGGCGGCCGTTGCCATCGGCCCCATTGCCCTGTGGGCCCGCCAAGGGGCCACGCAGCGCCCCCGCCTGCACCGCGCGGCCGGCTACGCCTGGGTCACGCTGATGGTTGCCACCGCCGTGTCAGCCCTCTTCATCACCGGCGGCCCCGGCCCGCGCTGGGGCAGCTTCGGTCTGATTCACCTGCTGATCCCCGTCACCCTGGGCATGTTGGCCATGGCCTTTGTGTTCCTCGCCCGCCACAACATCGTCGGCCACCGCAAGATGATGCAACGCACCTACATCGGCGCCTGTGTGGTGGCTGGCGGCTTCACGCTGCTGCCCGACCGTTTTCTGGGCCACACGGTCTGGTCCGCACTCGGACTGATCTGACCCCACCCCTCTATTCATTGTTTACAACAGGACGACCACCATGCTGCTCAACCTCCTTGTCCAACAACCCCAGATGCTGGGTCGCATCATCGAAAACACGCCCTACTGGGTCTGGGCCCTGCTGGCCGGTCTGCTCTGGCTGGGCGGCAGCCAGCTGCTGGCCCGCAACGTGAGTCTGGTGCGGGCCATGGTCATGCCGGTGGCGATGACCGGCCTGTCGGTGTACGGCATCGCCTCGGCCTTTGGCGCTGCGGGCCAGGCCCTGCTGCCGGTGGGCGCCTGGCTGGCCGCCGCCGTGCTGATTGCCGGCGTGGCGCTGTGGCTGCAACCAGCGGCGCCCCAGGGCACGCTGTACGAAAGCAAGTCGCGCTGCTTCTACATTCCCGGCAGCGCCATGCCGCTGGCCCTGATCCTGGGCATCTTTCTCACCAAATACCTCGTGGGGGTGGAACTGGCCCTGCAACCCGCCCTGGCCCGTGACAGCGGATTTGCATTGCAGATCGCTGCGCTGTATGGCGTGTTCAACGGCCTGTTTGCGGCCCGCGCGCTGCGGCTGTGGAAGCTGGTGCAACGCAGCGCCCCCTTGGCCACATCACCCGCCACCGCCTGAGCCCCCGTAACGATCCCTCAGCACAGGAGCACCCCATGCGCAACCACACCTTCACTACCGATCCCCTCGAACGTCTGGCACGCCGCCGTGCCGGGGCCAAAATGGGCTGGTACATCCATGCCAGCGTGTACCTGCTCGTCAATCTGCTGCTGGTCGCACTGTCGGTGGGCAGCGGGCGGCACTGGGCGGTGTTCCCAGCCCTTGGCTGGGGCATCGGCCTGGCCATCCATGGCGTGGTGGTGTTCGTTCTTGCGGGTGGCAGCGACCTGCACGAGCGCATGGTGCAGACGGAACGCGACCGACTGGCTGCTGCACAAACCCCCCGCTGATCGGCTGATGATGACTCCTCCCAACAAAAACACGGCCATGACAAAAACCTGGATGGCCTGGTGCCTGGCCTTGCTGGCCGCAGCCGTCATCACGGCCAGCCCCGCCCATGCAGGCGTGGGGCTCGCAGAGTTGCCCGGGCAACAGGGCGACGGCCCCGTCACGGTGTTCTATCCGGCACAAGAGGCCGACCAGCCCGTGCAACGCGGCCCTTTTGCGCTGCAGCTGGCCTGGCAGGGCACACCCGTGGCGGGCAACGGCCGTCTGGTGGTGGTGTCGCACGGCTCGGGCGGTAGCCCCTGGGTGCACACCCACCTGGCCCGCGCACTGGTGCAGGCCGGGTTTGTGGTGGCCCTGCCAGAGCATGCGGGCGACAACTACAAAGACCACTCCACCCCTGGCCCGGAGAGCTGGAAGCGCCGCCCCGCCGAGGTCTCCCGCGCAGTAGATGCCGTCGCACAGGATGCGCTCCTGGCGCCGCTGCTGGCGCTGGACAAGGTGGGCGTGTTCGGTGGTTCGGCCGGGGGCCACACCGCCCTGGTGTTTGCCGGGGGGCAATGGTCTCCCGCCCGCTTCAAGCAGCACTGCGAGGCCCATCTGGCGGAGGATTTTTCGTCCTGCGTCGGCTTCACCACCCGCCTGCACGGCAACTGGCTGGACGGCATCAAGAAGGCCGTGGCCATCACCATCATCCGCCACCGCTTTGGCGACGAGACGCTGCATGCACACACCGACCCGCGCGTGGCGGCCACGGTGGCCGTGGTGCCGTTTGCGGCCGACTTCGACATGGACAGCCTGACTACCCCCCGCATCGCGCTGGGGCTCATCACTGCGGGCAAGGACGTCAACCAGATTCCACGCTTTCACAGCAATGCCGTGCTGGCCGCGTGCCAGGACCGCTGCACGCACATTGCCGACCTCCAGGACGGCAGCCACGGCATCATGCTGTCGCCCATGCCACCGCTGGACCGCATGAACGACCTGACCCGCGCGCTGCTGGGCGACCCGCCCGGTTTTGACCGCAGCGTACTGCCGCAGGTGGACGCAAGCACCGTGGCATTCTTTGCCAAGCACCTGCAGCCGCTCAAGCCGGTCTCACTCACGCCACGCCCATGACAGCACCCGTGCGGACGCGTTGCTGCGCCCATTGAGCCGCCTAGAATGCAAAGCTCCATGCCCATGACACCCGAAGACCTCGACCAACTCGCCCGCCGCCGCGCCAACGCCAAGCTGGGCTGGTACCTGCATGCGATGGCCTTCGTGCTGGTCAACGCCCTCATCTTTGCCATGTCGCGCTATGCGTTTGGCACACGCCCGTGGTCGGTGTACCCGCTGCTGGGCTGGGGGCTGGGGCTGGTGCTGCATGGGGTGTCGGTGTTTCTGCTGGGCTCCGGCAGCGGCCTGCGCGAGCGCATGGTGCAGCGCGAGCGCGAGGCCCTGCAGCGCCGCCAAGACCGGCCATGAAGCTGCGCCACGAGTTCAACGGGGTCAGCAAGCTGCGGCACTACCTGCAGGTGGTGGCCTTCACACTGGTCGTGGCCACCATCCAGTGCACGTTCATGCCCGACAAGCCCTATGGGCCGCCCGTGGTGTATTCGGTGCTGATCGGCACCTTCACCTGGGCCATCATCGACCTGGGGCGGGAGTTGATACCGTCCGCCGCCGAAACGGGCTGGCCACACGGCTGGCAGGGCATTGCGCTGGTCCTGGTGGGCATCGTCGTGGGTTACCTGGCGGGCACCTTGCTGGCCGACGCGCTGTGCGTGCACTACTTTCACTTCTACCCGCCGGGGGCGTTGATCTCCGGTGCAGACCAGCGCACGTCCATCCTCATCACGGCCATTGCCGGGCTGGTGGGCACGTTCTACTTCTACGCCGTCAACAAGTCGGCCTACTTGGAGAGCAAGATGGCCGAGGCGCGCATGCACGCCAGCGAATCGCGCCTGAAGCTGTTGGAGACCCAGCTGGAACCTCACATGCTGTTCAACACCCTGGCCAACCTGCGCGTGCTCATAGGCACCGACCCGTCCCGGGCGCAGCACATGCTGGACCGCATGATTGCCTACCTGCGCGCCACGCTCAGCGCATCGCGCAGCACCCAACACCCGCTGGCGCTGGAGTTTGAGCGCCTGCGCGACTATCTGGAGCTGATGGCCGTGCGCATGGGCCCACGCATGGCCTACACACTGGACCTGCCCGACACGCTGCGCGACGTGCCCGTGCCRCCGCTGCTGCTGCAGCCGCTGGTGGAAAACRSCATCCGCCACGGGCTSGAGCCCMAGGTGGAAGGCGGCCACATCACCGTGCGTGCCAGCACCCAGGCAAGCCCCCAAGGCCTGTTGCTGGTCATCGAGGTACAAGACACCGGTGCGGGCCTTCCCGCCACCCTGCCCGTCCCAGGCCCCGGCCAGAGCTTTGGCCTGGCCCAGGTGCGCGAGCGCTTGGCCACGCTGCACGGTGCTGCAGGCGCTCTTGAATTGATAGCAATAGAGCCAAATGGCACTAGCGCTACCGTCACGTTTCCCTTGAAATCTGCCGCCACACCATGACAGAGCGAGCCCCGCGTGCCCTGATTGCCGAAGACGAACCGCTGCTGGCCGCTGCCCTGCAGCAAGACCTGGCCCGCGCATGGCCAGAGCTGCAAGTGGTGGCCCTGGTGGGCGACGGCCGCTCGGCGGTGCGGCAGGCGCTGGACTTGCGGCCCGACGTGCTGTTCTTCGACATCCGCATGCCCGGCCAGAGCGGCATCGAGGCGGCCGCCGAACTGGCCGACGCATGGCCGGATGACCTGCCCTTTCCGGCGCTGGTGTTTGCCACGGCCTACGACCAGTACGCCGTGCAGGCGTTTGAAGCGCAGGCGGTGGACTACCTGCTCAAACCCATCCAGGCCGACCGGCTGGCGCGCACCGTGGCCAAGGTACAGGGCCTGCTGGCCCAGCGTGTCTCAGCCGTTGCAGCAACCGGTGCACCACCCGCTGCACCTTCGGCGGCGTTGCCCTCACCCGAACTCGAAGCCACCATGGCCCAGCTGCGCGCGCTGCTGGGCGCTCCCGGCGTGGGCACTGCACCCGCCGCCGCGCCTGCCACCGCCGCAACGCGGCTGAACGTGATCCAGGCCAGCCATGGCACGCAGATCCACATGGTGCCGGTGGCGGACGTTGTGTACTTCGAGGCGGCCGACAAGTACGTGCGCGTGCTCACGGCCGAGCGTGAATACCTGATCCGCACTGCGCTCAAGGAGCTGATCGAGCAGCTCGACCCGCAGGAGTTCTGGCAGGTGCACCGCAGCACCCTGGTGCGCGCCACGGCCATTGCCACCGTCACGCGCGACGAGGCGGGCAAGCAGCACATCAGCCTGCGCGGGCGGCCCGAGCGGCTGCCGGTGAGCCGCCTCTACGCGCACCTGTTCAAGGCCATGTAGGGGCCTGACGCGGGCTTCAAGCGGGCGGCAGCGCCTCCCAGCGCCCAGCCACATTCTTCAACAGCGCATTCACTGCCGTCAGGCGGCGGCTCTTCACGTCGATCAGGCTGCGCTGTGACGACAGCACGGTGGTCTGGGCCGCGAGCACATTCAGGTAACCCACGGTGCCCGCACGGTACTGGTTCTCCACCACGTCCAGCGCACGCTGGGCGGCGGCGGTGGCCTCGCGCTGCAGTTGTTCCTCCTGCGCCAGCGCCGCGGCGGCCGTGAGGTTGTCCTCCACCTCCTGCAGCGCGGTCAGCACCGTCTGGCGGTAGGCGGCCGTGACCTGCGCGTGGTTGGCGCGGGCCGTCTCTACGGCAGCACTGCGCGCGCCGCCATCAAAAATTGACGCCGCCAGTGCAGGCCCCAGCGACCAGAACAGGTTGGGCGCGCTGAACAGGTCGGCCAGGGGCGATCCCCGGAAGCCCCCCGCTGCCGACAGCGTGAGCGTGGGGAAATACGCCGCACGCGCCACGCCGATCTGCGCGTTGGCCGCCGCCACGCGGCGTTCTGCAGCGGCAATATCGGGGCGGCGCTGCAGCAGGTCGGACGGCAAGGCCTGGGGCACGTCGGCCGGTGCGGGCAACGTGGCCGTGGGCTCCAGCGCAAAGGCGGCAGGCGCCTGCCCCAGCAGCGCCGCCAGCGCGTGCTCCAGCTGGCTGCGCGTGGTTTGGGCCTCCAGCAGCTGCACCTGGGTGGACTTGTACTGCGCCTCGGCCTGCGCCACGTCGGCGCTGGACGCCACACCGGCCGCCTGGCGGTTGCGCGTCAGCTCCCAGCTGCGGTCGTAGGCCTTGAGCGTCTCGCCCAGCAGCGCAGCCTGGGCCTCGGCCGCGCGCAGCGAAAAATATGTCTGCGCCACTGCAGCCTGCACCGACAGCCGCGCAGCGGCCAGGTCGTCGGCGCTGGCCTGGGCGCTGGCCTGCGCCGCACTCACCCCGGCAGAGATGCGGCCCCACAGGTCCAGCTCCCAGCTGGCAGACAGGCCCAGCGAATGGCTGGTGCTGATGCGCGCGGTGCTGCTGCCATCCCCCTGATTGCTCAGCTGCGTGCCGCTGCGCGCGCGGCTGCTGCTGGCATTGGCCCCCACGGTGGGCAAGGCCGCAGCGCCACTGCTGGTCACAGCCGCCTGCGCCGCGCGCAGGCGGGCAGCGCTCTGCGCCAGGGTGGGGCTGTTGGCCTCGGCCTGCTGCTGCAGGCGGTCCAGCACAGCGTCGCCGTACACGGTCCACCAAGTCTCGGGCAAGGCGGTGGAGACCTGTGGCTGCGCAGGCTTCCAGATACCCTGGGCCTGGGCGGCGGCCTGCTCTTTGTAAGCGGCAGGAATGTCCATGGTGGGCCGCTCGTACGGCGGCGTCTGCGCGCAGCCCGCCAGCCACAGGCCGCTGGCCAGCAACGCAGGCCAGGTGACCTGGCGTGAAAAAATGAAAGAGGTCATCCGTCGTTTCCTTGCAATAACACCGGGGCCGCAGGCGCGGCGCCCGCTGGCTTGCGGCGCCGCCCCACCGCCCGCAGCACGCGCGCACGCAGCCGGTCGAGCGCCACATACACCACCGGCGTGGTGTAGAGCGTGAGCCACTGGCTTACCAGCAGGCCGCCCACAATCGCAATGCCCAGCGGCTGGCGCAGCTCTGCACCATCGCCCCGCCCCAGGGCCAGCGGCAGGGCCCCAAAGATGGCGGCCACGGTGGTCATCAAAATGGGGCGCAACCGCAGGTTGCAGGCGCGGTAGATGGCCTGCGCGGCTGTGACGGGCGCCCGGCCCGGCTGCCCCTGCTGGCGTTGCCGCGTGAGGGCAAAGTCAATCATCATGATCGCGTTCTTCTTCACGATGCCGATCAGCAGGATCACGCCAATGAGTGCGATGAGCGAGAACTCGGTCTTGAACAGCATGAGCGCCAGCAACGCGCCCACACCCGCGGAGGGTAGTGTGGACAGGATGGTGATGGGGTGCACCAGGCTCTCGTACAACATGCCCAGCACCAGGTAGATGGTGATGATGGCTGCCAGGATCAGCAATGGCTGACCCGCCAGCGCGTCCTGGAACGCCCCTGCCGTGCCGCTGAACGAGCCACGCACCGACACCGGCACGCCCAGCTCGGCCACCGCGTTGTTCACCGCCTCGGTGGCCTGCGACAGCGACACCCCCTGCGCCAGGCTGAAGCTGATGCTGCTGGCGGGCGTGCCCCGGTCGTGGTTGACCGACAGCGGCGTATTGGTGGTGGTGATGCGCGCAAACGCTGTGAGCGGAATCTGCTGGCCCTGGCTGTTGACGAAGAAAAATCCGCGCAGCGTCTCGGGGTTCTGCAGGTAGCGCGGCGCGGCCTCCATGACCACGCGGTACTGGTTGAGCGGGTTGTAGATCACGCCCACCTGGCGCTGGCCGAAGGCGTTGTTGAGTGTGGCGTCGATCTGCGCCATGGTCAGGCCCATCCGGGTCACGGCATCGCGGTCGATGACAAGCGAGGTCTGCAGGCCAAAGTCCTGCACGTCGCTGTTCACGTCCTCCAGCTCGGGCAGCTGGCTCAGCACCTGGCGGATGCGTGGCTCCCAGGTGCGCAGGTCGCCAATGTCGTCGGCCTGCAGGGTGTAGTCGAACGAGGCACCGCTCTGCCGCCCGCCAATGCGGATGTCACGCTGCGGCACCATGAAAAGGCGCGCGCCCGGCTCGTTCTTGAGTTGCTCGCGCAGCCGCGTTATCACAGCTTCGGAGCTCTCCTGCCCGGGCCCGCGCTTGAGCGTCATGAACATCTGCGCTGCGTTGCGCTGCCAGCCACCGGTGAAGCCGGTCACATGCTCCACGGCCGGGTCGGCCTGCACGATGGACAGGAAACGCTGCAGCCGCTGCTCCATGGCCTGGTAGGACGTGGCCTGGTCGGCCCGGATGAAGCCCGAGATGCGCCCGGTGTCCTGCTCGGGCATGAAGCCCTTGTCGATGGCGGTGTAGAGGTACACGTTGAGCCCCACCACACACACCAGTGCCAGCAGGGCCACGGGCTGGTGGCGCAGGCACCAGGCCAGGCTGCGGCGGTACAGGCGCATGCCCCGCACCTGCATACGATCCACCCAGCGACCGATCCGATGGCTGAAGGCCGCAGCCCAGCCCCTGCGCCGCGCCGTTGCCGGACTGTGGGGCTTGAGCAGCGCGGCGCACATCATGGGCGTGGTGGTGAGCGACACCACCATCGACACTAGGATGGCCGAGGACATGACGATGGCGAACTCGCGGAAAAACCGCCCCACGATGCCGCCCATGAACAGGATGGGCACAAACACTGCAATGAGCGAGATGCTCATCGACACCACCGTGAAGCCGATCTCGCGCGCACCGTCGAGCGACGCCCGCAGCGCGGTCTTGCCCCGCTCCATGTGGCGCATGATGTTCTCCAGCACCACGATGGCGTCGTCCACCACAAAGCCTGTGGCCACCGTGAGCGCCATCAGCGAGAGGTTGTCGAGCGTGTAGCCTGCCAGGTACATCACACCAAACGTGCCTGCCAGCGACACCGGCACCGCCACGCTGGGGATGAGCGTGGCACGCCCGTTGCGCAAGAACAGGAACACCACCAGCACCACCAGCGCCACGGCGATCAGCAGCGCGCGCTCCACCTCCTTGACGGAAGCCCGCAGCGTGGGTGTGCGGTCGGACACCACCTCGATGTCGATGGCCGCCGGGATGGAGGCCTGCAGCGCGGGCAGCAGCGATCGCACGCGCTCCACGGCTTCGAGGATGTTGGCGCCGGGCTGCTTGTACACCTGCAGCAGCACCGCCGGCTTGCCATTGGCCACGCCGAAGTTGCGCACGTCCTGCACCGAGTCCACCACCTCGGCCACGTCCTGCAGGCGCACGGCCTGCCCGTTCTTCCAGCGCAGCACCAGGGGCGCGTAGTCGGCCGCCACACGGGCCTGGTCGTTGGTGGCCACCTGCCAGTAGTGGTCTTCCCGCTCCACCGCGCCCAGCGGGCGGTTGGCGTTGGTGCTGACGATGGCGCTGCGCACCTGTTCCAGCGAGATGCCGTTGGACGCCAGCCGCACCGGGTCCAGCTCCACACGCACGGCAGGCAGCGCGCCGCCGCTGACCGTGGCCTGGCCCACACCCTCGACCTGCGAGAGCTTTTGCGCCAGCACGGTAGATGCCGCGTCGTACATCTGCCCGCGTGTGAGCAGGTCCGACGTGAGCGCCAGGATCATGATGGGCGAGTCGGCCGGGTTGACCTTGCGGTAGGTCGGGTTGCTGGGCATGCCCGTGGGCAGCAGCGTGCGCGCGGCGTTGATGGCGGCCTGCACATCGCGCGCGGCGCTGTCCACGTTGCGATCCAGGTCGAACTGCAGCGTGATGGAAGTGCTGCCCAGAATGGAGCGCGAGGTGATCTCGGTGACACCCGCGATGGCGCCCAGCGACCGCTCCAGCGGCGTGGCGACGGTGGCGGCCATGGTGTCGGGGCTGGCACCGGGCAGGCTGGCGCTGACCGAGATGGTGGGGTAGTCCACCTGCGGCAGCGGCGCCACGGGCAGCAGGAAGAACGACACCGCACCCGCCAGGGCCAGGCCCAGGGTGAGGAGCATGGTGCCGATGGGGCGGTGGATGAAGGGAGTGGAGAGGCTCATGGGAGGGCTCTCCGGGTGGTTTTTTGGTGTTTTTGGCTGGATGCGCTAGTGCTTATTGGACTTTTTGCTATCACTAACATAGCAAGCGGCGTGCCCATGCGGAGGGCGGAGGCCGGGAGTCGCCCGGCAGGCGAGGTACTTTTCTTTGCTTCGCCAAAGAAAAGTACCCAAAAGAAAGGCGACCCCACTGTCTGCGTCCCCTGCGCTTCGCTACGGGGCAACCTGCGGTGCTCGCGGGCGGGGTGCGCTGCGGAACTCGCTGCGCGCTGGCGCGCTCCGCTCAAACAGCCGCAGCGAGTCAGTTCACGAAGCGCGTGTGTCCTGCGGCACACGCACCACCCCGCCCGCTGCGCTCCTCGGCGCATCCAGAGGGGAGTGGGGAACCAAACATCCCCCCGGGCCTTTGCTTCGCTCGGCCCCATCTCGCGGGCGCAAACACCACGCGCTGCGAAATCTGGGCCGAGCGAAGCAATGGCCCGAACGGATGTTGGCTGTTCGGCTGTTCGGCTGCCCCACCCCTGCTGGCTGCGCCTGAGGCGGGGCGGTTGCGGGGTGGCATGGGCGTCGGAGCGCCCATGCTTCGTGCTCTGACTCGCCGTGGATGTCTGAACGAAGCTGCAACGCAGCGCAGTGAGTTCCACGGCGCACCCCGCAACCGACACGCCGCAGGTTTGCCCCTTCGCAACGCGAAGGGGTCGCAGACTGGGGGTCGCCTTTCTTTTGGGTACTTTTCTTTGGCGAAGCAAAGAAAAGTACCTCGCCCGCCGGGGCGACAACCCGGCTCCCGGGCTCAAACCAAGCACGCCATTCATAAACAGCAACGCTTCAGGCATTCACAACCTCGGAACGCCCACGCCACCGCTGCGCCCACCCCTCAAACGTGAGGTAAATCACCGGGGTCGTAAACAGCGTGAGCAACTGACTCAGGATCAGCCCTCCCACCATCGTCACCCCCAGCGGATGCCGCAACTCGCTGCCCACCCCCGTCCCCAACATCATCGGCAACGCCCCCAGCAAGGCCGCCAACGTCGTCATCAAAATGGGCCGGAACCGCAACAGACACGCCTGGTAGATCGCATCGCGCGCACTCAGGCCTTCGTCCCGCTGCGCCTCCAGCGCAAAGTCGATSATCAKGATCGCGTTCTTCTTCACGATGCCGATCAGCAGCACGATGCCGATGATGGCGATGATGTCCAAGTCCAGCCGCGCCGCCATCAGCGCCAGCAACGCCCCTACCCCAGCGGAGGGCAGCGTGGACAAGATCGTGACCGGGTGCACCGTGCTCTCATAC
>NZ_JBGFFF010000048.1:0-30037 GCF_056175785.1 Acidovorax sp. LjRoot204 | reverse complement strand
CCATGAGCACCTCCATCCGCTACCTGCGCCTGTACCTGCACCGCCCCCCGCTGGCGGATGGCAGCGCGGGCGAGCCAGGTACGACAGCAAGTCGTCGTGAGGCCATCGGATACCTCTCGCAATACGGCGACATCCTGCGCGTATCGTTTGACGAGAGCTACATCCGCAACCCGCAGCGCCCCACCCTGTCGCTCAGCTACCAGGGTGCGGACGAGGCCGCCACGCAGCAGATCCTGGCATCAGCACGCGATGCACGGCTGGTGCGCACCGATGGGCGCTGGCCCGTGTACTTCCAGAACCTGCTGCCCGAAGGCCACAACCGCGAGCGGCTGGCGCGCGAGCGCGGCTGCAGCCCCGACGACGAGTTCGAGCTGCTGGCCGCTGCAGGCCATGACCTGATGGGCGCGCTGGAGGTAGAGCCCGTGCCCGCGCAAGACGGCATCCCGGACGTGGTGCGCTACTGGCACACCACACAGGGGCTCGATGTGCTGGAGCCAGGGTTTGTGGAGTTCCCGGTGGAAGACGCAGCCTCGCTCCCCGGCGTGGTGACCAAGTTCAGCGCGGTGCAGGACGGCCGACGCTACACCGTGCACCGCCAGGGCGCGGCGGGTAGCGTGATTTTGAAGCTGCCTACCAYCGCGCACCCGGACCTGGTGGCCAACGAGTACACCGGCTACCAGCTGTGCAAGGCACTGGGGCTGAACGTGGCCGATGTGCGCGTCATCACCCGCGCCGAGGCCGACCTGCCTGACACCGTGCCCTTCAACGACATCCTGGCCGTGCAGCGCTTTGACCACCTGCCCGGCGGCGCCCGTGTGCACATGGAGGAGTTCAACCAGGTGCTGGGCTACACGCCCCGCCAAAAATACGGCAAGTCGCACGGCAAGGGGGTATTGCACGACTGGGCCACCATGCTGCGTGTGCTCAACCGCCTGAGCCGGCAGCCGGTGCAGGACACGCGAGAATTTCTCGCGCGCATGGTGGCCTTCATCCTGATGGGCAACACCGACGCCCACCTGAAGAACTGGGCCCTGATCTACCCCGACGGCCGCGTGCCCCAACTGGCCCCGCTGTATGACCCGGTGTGCGTGGCCGCGTTTTTTGATGGCGTGCCAGACCAGCAGTACGCCGTGAACCGAGCCATCGACAAAACCCTGCGGGCGCTAACCTGGGATGACATGGAAGGCCTGATGAAATCCGCCGGGCTGCTGCGCGTGCCCCGGCACCTGGCGCTGTTGCGGGATGTGGTGAAACAGGCGCAGGCCGACTGGCCCGCATTGCTGCGTGATGCACCACCGGCCGTGCAGGCCACCGTACAGCAACGGCTGACGGGGGCGACGGTGCTGGGGCAGATCACCAGCCGCAGCGCCATGAATTGACGTCAAAACGCTCTGCTTTTAATAGCATTTAGCGCATATTTCACTAGCACTACAGGCCGTTCAGATTCAAATTTTCGTCTCCAGCACCTCATAGGATGCACGCTCAGCCCGTGGTGCGGCGGGCGCGCTGGCAGTCTTCATACCGGCGCCCCAAACCACGCCCCCACCCCCGCCGTGATGGCCATGGCCAGGGCCCCCCAGAAGGTCACGCGCCAGGCCCCCACGGCCATGCTTGCGCCACCTGTGCGCGCTGCCACAGCCCCCAGCAGGGCCAAAAAGACCAGCGCCGAGCCCGCCACCGCATACAGCAGGCTGCTGGCGGGCGCCACCACGGCAACAGCCAGCGGCAGTGCTGCCCCTATCGCAAAGCTGGCGGCTGATGTAAGGGCCGCTTGCACCGGACGGGCGGCCAGCGCCGGGGACACATTCAACTCGTCCCGCGCGTGTGCGCCCAGCGCGTCGTGCGCCATCAGCTGCGCTGACACCTGCTGGGCCAGCTCAGGGGTCAGGCCCCGGCCGACGTAGATGGCGGTCAGTTCGCGCGCCTCGGCCGCGGGGTCTGTGGCCAGCTCCGCGCGCTCGCGGTCAAGGTCTGCCTTCTCGGTGTCGGCCTGCGAATGCACCGACACATATTCGCCCGCCGCCATCGACATGGCGCCCGCCACCAGCCCAGCGACCGCCGTCACCACGATGGTGGACTGGCTCGATTGCGCAGCCGCCACGCCCACCACCAGGCTGGCGGTGGAGACGATGCCGTCATTGGCTCCCAACACAGCGGCGCGTAGCCAGCCAATGCGGTCAGAGCGGTGGCGTTCAAGGTGCAGGCGGCGTGCGGCTGAGGTCATGGGCGGGTTGTGGTGTGAGGTAAGAGTTCCTGCAGGGTAGGTGCCAATGGGGCACCCCGTCAAATCAACCGCTCGCTCAGTTGCATGAAGTACGGCCCAACAGTCATGCGCAGCTCAGGGACCGGGGGTACCCGTCACACGCCACACGGTGTTGCCCACATCGTCGGCCACCAGCAGCGCACCGCGCGGGTCCACGGCCACGCCCACCGGGCGGCCCCAGGCCTTGCCGTCCGGGCTGACGAAGCCCGTGAGCACATCAACCGGCAGCCCCACAGGCTGGCCGTTGGCAAATGGCACAAATACCACCTTGTAGCCGCTGCGGGGCTTGCGGTTCCACGAGCCATGTTCACCCACATAAGCGCCGCTCGCCAGCGCTGGCACCAGCGCCGGGCTGTTGGCAAAAGCCATGCCCAGCGGGGCGACATGCGAGCCCAATGCATAGTCGGGCGCGACGGCCTGGGCCACCAGGTCGGGCCGGGGTGGCTGCGCGCGCTCGTCCACGTTCTGGCCGAAGTAGCTGTAGGGCCAGCCGTARAASGCGCYGTCYTTSACCGAGSTSAGGTAGTCGGGCACCAGGTCGYTGCCSAKCTCGTCGCGYTCGTTSACCACSGTCCACAGCGCGCCGGTGTCGGGTTGCCAGCCCAGGCCGTTGGGGTTGCGCAGGCCCGATGCAAACACGCGATGCGTGCCGGTCAGGCGGTCCACCTCCCAAACGGCGGCGCGCCCGGCCTCGGCGGCCATGCCGTTTTCGGCCACGTTGCTGTTGGATCCCACAGTCACATAGAGCTTGCTGCCGTCAGGGCTCGCGATCAGATTTTTGGTCCAGTGGTGGTTGATGGGGCCTGAGGGCAGGTCGATGAGCCTGGTGCCTGGGCCCACCAAACTCGTCTGTCCCGGGGTGTAGTCAAAGCGCAGCACCGCATCGGTGTTGGCCACATACAGGGCATTGCCCACCAGCGCCATGCCAAACGGCGAATTCAGATCGGCGGCAAAGGTGGTGCGGGTTTCGGCAATGCCGTCGCCGTCGGCATCGCGCAGCAAGGTGATGCGGTTGGCCGATGGCACACCGGCTCCGGCGCTTTTCATCACCCGCTTCATGACCCAGCCCTTGATGCCCTTGGCATCGTCAGGCTTGGGGGGCGCGTTGCTCTCAGCCACCAGCACATCCCCGTTGGGCAGTACCAGCAGCCAGCGCGGGTGGTCCAGCCCCGTGGCCAGTGCCGTCACTCGCAGGCCGTTCATCGGCACGGGCTGTGTGCCGGCTGGCCAGGCCTGGGCGGGTGCAATGTGCACGGTGGGCAGCAGCGCCGACGTGGGCGGGGGCAGCGTGGGCGACCGCCCCATGCCCGCTTCGGGCGGCAGGGAGACGGGGTCAGTGCAGGCACTCAAGGCGCAAAGAGTGCCGATCACGGCCACCACCCTATGCCTGCTGCGACTCCAGCCACTGTGCGCCTCGCAATGGGCGCGCCTGCCTTGCGCGCCATCAGAACCGGGGGTAGCACAACGTGGGAACAGAGACATGGCACACCTTGCAACGCAGCGCACAGGCTGCATCACGGGGCAGTGTGTGTCGCTGGCAGGAACCGGCCTGTCAGCCGGTGGCGCGAACGCCTGTCAGGCGCTGCGCTCAGGCCGCGCGCAGGGCGGGTATGTACCACTGCGCGGGGCCGTAGGGTTGCGCACCATGGGCTGATTCGCTTCGCGCTTTTCACAGGAGATTGCACATGGCAAAAATTCTGGTAGCCCCGCACGCCGCCGCTGCCGACGCCAAGGTGTTTGAGGTGCCCTATGAAAGCCAGGCAGACCTCTGCTGGTACGAAATGCCGCACGCGCAACAGGCCGAGGGCGACGCGGTATGGTGTTTTGTGGACCACGCTCCCCAGGCCACGTTCAGCATCTTCCGGGTCAAGTACGAAAGCCAGGCGGACCTCAAGACCTTCAAGGTCAAGTACCGGGAGYAGGCGGGCTGGCGCAACGCGGGCCACGCGCTGCGCGGCAAGCTGGACTGAGAAGGTCCGAACCAACCCGCGACACGCGGCGCAGCAGCACCCAGCTGCTGCCCATCGTCACCCCCCCACGCACTTTTGCAGCTGCTCGCCCAGCCCCGTGGCGCCCAGGCGCATCACATCACCGGGCTTGAGGAACCACGGCGCGGGCTTTTGCCCCAGGCCCACGCCTGCAGGCGTTCCGGTCAGGATGAGGTCACCCGGCTCCAGGGTCATGAACTGGCTGATGTACGACACCACGGTGGGCACGCCAAAAATGAAATTGCGCGTGCTGCCGTTTTGCACACGTTGGCCATTCACCTCCAGCCACAGGTCGATGGCGTGGGGGTCGGCCACCTCATCGGCCGTCACCAGCCAGGGGCCGATGGGCGCGAAGGTGTCGTAGCTCTTGCCCTTGTCCCACTGCCCGCCACGCTCCAACTGCCAGGCGCGCTCGGACACATCGTTGGCCAGCACATAACCGGCGACATGGGCCAGCGCGTCGGCCTCGGACACATGGCGGGCGCGGGTGCCGATGACGATGCCCAGCTCCACCTCCCAGTCGGTCTTGGTGGCGCCGGGCGGTATCCGCACATCATCGCTGGGGCCACTCAGCGCGGTCACGGCCTTCATGAACAGCACCGGCTCGGCGGGTGGCTGCATGCCCGCCTCCTTGGCGTGGTCGGCATAGTTGAGGCCCACGCACACGATCTTGCCCACACCGCCCACCGGACTGCCCAGGCGGGGCGAGCCATAGACGGCAGGCAGGCGGCGCGCGTCAATGGCTGCCAGCGCCGACAGGGCGCGCGGGCTGAGCTGCGCGGGGCCGATATCAGACAACAGCATGGACAGGTCGCGCAGCGTGCCTTGGGCGTCCACCAGACCGGGGCGTTCTGCACCAGGCTGGCCGTATCGAATGAGTTTCATGGGGTGTCCTTGTCTCTATGGATGAATCCAGGGCCCGGGGGGCGTACCACCCGGCAGCATAGCGGCACACCGCCTTGCGCGCGTGCACCAATGGCCGCCCCGGGCTTGCCCGATGACGACGCCCCGACGCCAGCGCACCGCCCCATGCGCGCGTAACATCACGGGGGCCGCCGCATCACCGGAAAGCTATCACAATGATAGCTATCAAGGCATGATTTACCGGCGCATCAGCCACTTTTCACTGAATCTAGCACCCATGGCACCCGCCACCGCCTCACCCCCCCCCACCGAAACGCCTGCGCGCCCGCAGCCCCGCAACCCGACCGATCTGTTCTGGTCCTTCACCTGGCTGGCGCTGCAGGGTTTTGGTGGTGTTCTGGCGGTCGTGCAGCGCGAACTGGTGGAGAAAAAACGCTGGATGACGAACGAAGAGTTTGTCGAAGACTGGGCCGTGGCGCAGATCATGCCGGGCCCCAACGTGGTCAACCTCAGCATCATGATCGGGGACCGCTACTTTGGCCTGCGCGGCGCGTTTGCAGCGCTGGCGGGCATGCTGACGTTTCCGCTGATGCTGGTGCTGGGGCTGGCGGTGGTGTATGCGCAGTTCTCTGCCCAACCGGCCGTGGCAGGCGCGTTGCGTGGCATGGGGGCCGTGGCGGCAGGCCTGATTGCCGGGGTGGGTATCAAGCTGTTTGTCTCCATCCGCAACCATCCGCTCGGCCGCCCCCTGTGCCTGGCCATCACGGCGCTGACCATCGTGGCCATGGCCTGGCTGCGCTGGCCGCTGTTCTGGATCCTGCCGGTGATCGGCGGGGCCGCCTGCCTGCTGACCTGGAGAAAGCTCGCACCATGAGCAGCACCGCCCCCCTCACCGCACCGCTGATGGCCCTGAGCATCGGCGACTGGCTCAACCTGTTCCTGTATTACCTGTCGCTGTCGCTGCTGGCTGTGGGTGGCGCCATTGCCACCGCGCCCGACATGCACCGCTTTCTGGTCGAGCGCCAGGCGTGGCTGACCGACCCGCAGTTCAACGCCTCCATCGCCATCGCCCAGGCCGCACCGGGCCCCAACGTGCTGTTCATCGCCCTGCTGGGCTGGAACGTGGGCATCAATGCAGGCGGCCCCGGCGTGGCTGGCTGGCTGCTGGGCGCGCTGGGCATGGCGGTGTGCATGCTGGGCGTGATGCTGCCCAGCAGCCTGCTGACCTGGACGGCCACGCGCTGGGGCCACCGCAACCGTGAGCGGCGCGGCGTGCGCGCTTTCAAGCAAGGCATGGCCCCGGTGGTGATCGGCCTGCTGGTGGCTACGTCCTGGGTGCTGGCGCGCGCCCATGGCGAATGGACCACCGACTGGCCCCTGTGGCTGCTGACCGCCACAGCCACGGTGCTGGTCTGGCGCACCAAGCTGCACCTGCTGTGGATGCTGGGCGCCGGTGCGCTGCTGGGTGCACTGGGGCTGGTCTGAGGCTTTGGGTGGCCGGGGTGCGCTGCGCAACCCCGGCAACTGGCACGATTTCTATCTCTTTTTTGAAAGGCACATCCATGCAACTCCGTTCCCTCGGCCGCTCGGGCCTGCAGGTCTCGCCCTTGTGTTTTGGCGGCAATGTGTTTGGCTGGACGGCCGATGAAGCCACCTCCTTCGCACTGCTCGACGCCTGGGTGGACGCAGGCTTCAACTTCATCGACACCGCCGATRTGTACTCGCGCTGGGCGCCAGGGCACACCGGGGGTGAATCCGAATCGGTGATCGGCCGCTGGCTCAAGCGCAGCGGCAAGCGCCATCGCATCGTGCTGGCCACCAAGGTGGGCAAGGACATGGGGGATGGCAAGGTGGGCCTGCGCCCCGCCTACATCCGCCAGGCGGTGGAGGTATCGCTGCAGCGCCTGCAGACCGACYWCATCGACCTGTACCAGTCGCACGACGACGACACCACCGTGCCGCTGGCCGACACGCTGGGCGCGTATGCCGACCTCATCCGCGCCGGCAAGGTGCGTGCCATTGGCGCCTCCAACTACAGCGCCGCCCGCCTGCAGGAGGCCCTGCAGACCAGCGAACGCCTGGGCTTGCCCCGCTACGARAGCCTGCAGCCGCTGTTCAACCTSTACGACCGCGCSGTGTTYGARGACGMRYTGSAGCCGCTGTGYSTGMAGCRSSARGTSGGCGTGATCAACTTYTATGCGCTGGCSGCCGGSTTCCTSACCGGCAARTACCGCACSGMRGCCGACGCCGCCAAGAGCGCRCGCGGCGCCAMCACCACGGCCAAGTACCTCAACGACCGGGGGCTGCGCATTCTGGCGGCGCTGGACGCCGTCGCGCACCGCTACAACGCCACGCCCGGCCAAGTGGCCGTGGCCTGGCAGATGGTGCAACCGGGCATCACCGCCCCCATTGCCAGCGCCACGTCGATGGCCCAGCTGCACGAGCTGGTCAAGGCTGCCCAATTGCAACTGGACCGTGATGCGCTGGCCCAGCTGGACGCTGCCAGCACCCAAGGCTGAACCCAACAAAAAAGAACCCGCGCGTGCGCAGGCCCTAGGCGTATGGCTTGACGGGTTGCGGGCTGAATGGAATGACGCCCCCTCGGCCCATCAGCTGATCCGGCGACCGTTCTCCGCGTAGATCGCCAGGTAGATGGCGTCCGAGCCGATGTAGGGCGCCTTGTTGCCAAAGCCCACGTTGAAGTCGCCAAACGACAGAGACCGGATGGCCATCAGCCCGGCGCGCAGGCGTTCGCGCGTGGGCTCCTTGCCTGCGTTCTTCAGGCCTTCGATCATGATCTGGGCGTTGAGCCAACCTTCCAGCGCGCTGCCGCTGTTCAAGAACGCAGGATCACCCCCCGTGGCTTTCATGGTGCTCTGGAACTTGCGCACCACCACCGACTTTTGGGAGTTCGCATCCGGGAACACCTGCACCAGCGCCAGGCCGCGCGTGGACGCGGCCAACTTGGGCAGCTCCGACGAGATCACCGTGACAGACAGGCCGGCCAGCGGCACGCCCTGCGCCTTGGCACGGAAAGCCTGCACAAACGCGGTGTTGGCCGTGCCCGTGGTGGCCAGCAGCACGGCACCGGGGCGCTCTGCCGCCACCTTGTCGGCCAGCTCGGCGCCATTTTTGCCGTCCACGGCCAGCGCAAACTCGCCACCGCGCTCGACCTTGATCTCGTCCAGCGCCGCAGACATGTCCTTGAGCACCTCTTTGCCAAACGGGTTGTCCAGGTACACCACGGCAATGCGCTTGAGGCCCATGTCCACGATCTGCTTGACCAGGCGCTGTGTCTCCTCGCGGTAGCTGGGGCGCAAGAAGAACACGTGCTTGTTGGCTGCTGCACGCAGCGACGTGGCACCGGTCACCGGGCCCACCGTAGGGATGCCCTTGGACTCGATCAGCGGCAGGATAGACGCCGTATTGGCCGTGCCCAGCGGAGAGATGAGCGCGAACACCGACTGCGCATCGACCATGTCGGTCACGTTCTTGAGCGTGCGCGCAGCCACATAGCCGTCGTCCTTGACCTCCATGCGGATCTCGCGGCCCAACACGCCGCCAGCGGCATTCACCTCGGCAAACGCGGCCTTCATGCCCGCCACCTGCTCGATGCCTGCCTGGCCGAGCGGGCCCGTCAGGGCAATGGAACAGCCCAGGGTGATGGAGCGCGCAGTCAACGCCTCCTCGGCCGCCATCACGGTGTGGGCCCATGCGGGCAGGCCAGTGGCGGCAACGGCCTGGGTGGCACGCAAAAGAAAGTGGCGACGGCTCATGGTGTGCAGGGCAGATAAAACAAAGGTGGGGCAGGCTACCGGCCAGAGCGCCTCCCCGCCTGTCAGCTGTGCGACAAAGGGTGGCAGGAGTACGTCAAATCAGGGTTTCTACCGGGATTCGACAGCGTGTGAGCCCCTGCAGCACCGCGCAACCCGGGACTGAGCGCCTGCGCCACGCACACCCGCTCAATCGCCCAGCAACTGCGGCAGCAACGTCGCCGCCGTGCCGCGCAGCACCGCGTGCGCTGCATCGTCCAACGCACTGGGCGCGGGGTTGAGCACCACCACCCTGGCACCGGCGGCCCGAGCCTGGTGGGCCAGACTGGCTGCGGGATACACCGCACCGGCCGTGCCCACCACCAGCATCAGGTCGCACTGGTTGGCCGCCTGTTCGGCGGCCTCCAACGTCGCCAGCGGCAAAGACTCTCCAAACCACACCACGCCCGGACGCAGCAGGTTGCCGCAGCGGTCGCAGTACGGCGGGTGGCCGGCCACTGCGTGGTCGATGAAGCAGCAGTTGCGCGGGGTGTCGAGCCAGCGGTCCTGAAAAATGTCGCCGTGCAGGCACAGCACGCCGGTGCTGCCCGCGCGCTGGTGCAGCCCGTCCACGTTCTGGGTGATGAGGGTGATGCAGTCGGGGTGGCGGCGCTGAAAGTCGGCCAGCGCCAGATGCCCTGCGTTGGGCGACACGCCAGCCAGCAGGTCCCGCCGGTACTGGTACCAGTCCCACACCCGCTGCGGGTGGGCGCGAAAGCCTGCCTCGGTCGCCATGTCTTCGGGGCGGAACTGCGCCCAGTAGCCCGTCTGCACATCGCGGAAGGTGGGCACGCCAGATTCGGCGCTGACCCCTGCGCCCGTCAGCACGGCGATGCGCTGGCTTTGCCGGACCCAGGCTTTCACGGTGTCCAGCATGGTGCCTTCCCCAGTGGAGCCAGCGGGCCGAGGATCAAGTCCTCTGGCGCAGCGCCTCATACAGGCACACGCCGCTGGCCACGGACACGTTCAGGCTCTCGACCGCGCCCTTCATGGGGATGCTGACCAGCTCATCGCAGGTCTTGCGCGTGAGCTGGCGCATGCCGTCGCCCTCGGCGCCCAGCACCAGGGCCACGGGGCCTTTCAGGTCCACCTGATAAATGGTCTTGGGCGCATCGTCGCTGGTGCCGATGCACCAGATGTTGCGCTCCTTGAGTTCGTTCAGGGTGCGCGAGAGGTTGGTGACCATGAAATACGGCATGGTCTCGGCCGCACCGCTGGCCACCTTGGCCACGGTGGCGTTGATGCCCACGGCGTGATCCTTGGGGGCGATGACGGCATGGGCACCCGCGCCGTCGGCCACGCGCAGGCAGGCGCCCAGGTTGTGCGGGTCGGTCACGCCGTCCAGCACCAGCAGCAGGGGCTGCTCGATGCCTGCGGCTTCGAGGTTTTCCAGCAGCTCATCGAGCGAGGTGACCTGCGCCACGGGCTCCACGCGCGCGGCCACCCCCTGGTGGCCATGGCTGCCCGCCAGCTTGGCAATGCGCACACTGTCGGCTTCGATAAGGCGGGCACCGGCCTCGCGGGCACGGTCGAGAAACTGGCGCATGCGCGCATCGCGGCGCGTGGCTTCGTAGTAAATCTCGATGATGGATTGCGGCGCGGTCTTCAGACGCACGCCCACGGCGTGAAAGCCGAAGAGAACTTTGGGGCTGGACATGGGGGGATTATCCGCTGGGCGCAGCCCACTCCCTCAGACCACTATCAAATTCATAGCTGCTCGCGCATGTTTCGCTAGCGCCTGCAGCCCAAAACACTCAAAAACCCGCCTACCACTCACACCACGCGCCCTGCATCGATCGTGATGCGCCGCTCGCACTGCGCGGCGATCGCGCGGTCGTGGGTCACCAGCACCAGCGTTGTGCCCAACTCGCGGTTGAGCTCGAACATGAGCTTCATGATGGTTTCGCCGGTCGCAAAGTCCAGGCTGCCTGTGGGCTCGTCGGCCAGCAGCACGGCAGGCTGCACCACAAACGCCCGAGCCAGGGCCACGCGCTGCTGCTCGCCGCCCGACAGCACCTTGGGGTAGTGCGACAGGCGCTGCCCCAGCCCCACGCGCGCCAGCATCTCGGTGGCGGCCTTGCGYGCRTCSCKGCGGTCGGCCAGYTCGAGCGGCAGCATSACGTTCTCCAGCGCTGTGAGGTTGCCCATGAGCTGGAAGCTCTGGAACACAAAACCCACCTTCTGGGCCCGCAATGCAGCCCGCGCATCTTCATCGATGGCAAACAGGTCGTGGCCGTCCAGCCGCACCGTTCCGCGCGTGGGGGTATCGAGCCCCGCGATGATGGACAGCAGCGTGCTCTTGCCCGACCCCGAGGCGCCGACGATGGCCGCCGTTTCCCTGGCAGCCAGGCGGAAATCGATATCCCGCAGAATGTCGAGGGTTCCGGTGGAATCCGTCACCGACTTGAACACATGCTCCACGGCAATGATGGGGGTGGCGGGCGGTGTCTTGGGCAGCGGGGAGGGTTCGGACATGAAAGGCTCTTTACTTTGATTCGCAATCTGCAGCAACGGCGCCACTTTATCCTGAGCGCATCTATCGGCCTGGTGGTGGGGCTTTGTGCGCCCACAGCCTTTGCGCAGGCCGCCGCCAAGGCAGGGACTGCCGGACGCCCTTCCGTGATTCTGGTGCTGGGGGATTCGCTCAGCGCCGAATACGGCCTGGCGCGGGGCACGGGCTGGGTGGCATTGCTGGAGAAACAACTGGCGCAAGACAAGCTCGCAGCCACCGTAGTCAATGCCAGCGTGAGCGGCGAGACCACCTCGGGCGGCCGCTCGCGCCTGGCTGCACTGCTCGCGCAGCACAAGCCCAGCCATGTGGTGATTGAACTGGGAGGCAACGATGCCCTGCGTGGCCTGCCGCTCAAGAACACCGAAGAGAACCTGGCCTGGATGACCCAAGCGGCGCAAAAGGCCGGGGCCAAGGTCTTGCTGGTGGGTATGCAGGTGCCGCCCAACTATGGCACCGACTACGCGAACAAGTTTGCGGGCCTGTTCACCACCGTGGCGCAGACCCACAAGGCGGCTGTGGTGCCATTTTTCTTGAAGGGTGTGGCTGACGGACCGGACCCGACCCGCCTGTTCCAGCCCGACCGCATTCACCCTCGCGCCGAAGCGCATCCGCAAATGCTGGCCAACGTGTGGCCAGAGCTCAAAAAGCTGCTGCGTTAGGGATTCGCTGCACGCATCGAGCAATCAGTGTGTGCTGCGGATCGGGAGGGGCTGCCAGGCGCAAAACGCAGCAATAGCCGCAGCTGTTGCAAGTATTTGCAACGCTGCAGACCGCCAGAGACCGCAGATGCACAGGGCGCGGCGATTGGTGCAGCGGACCCCTGTGACGCAGCCAGGTCACTCAGCCTGCAGGCTGCTCGGGATGGCCTGCAGCGCCTGCTGGCTGGTCGTCAGCGGGCTGGTCATCCCCTTGCGGATCGTTCGGCCTGCGCTGTGTTTTGGCCCTCAGCTTCTCTTCCTTTTTTTGTTTTTTGGCGAGTTCGCGCTGGCGTTTTTCGTATCCGTAGTTGGGTGTTGCCAAGGTAGTTGCTTCCTGAAGTTGAGACTCACTGTAACAGGACGGGGTTTTCAGGCCCCCACCGGGTTGCGCTGCAGCGGAATGACGGCAGCTCGGTACGCATGCCAGCTGGCAAAGCCCAGCACAGGCCCCGCCAGCACCAGGCCCCCCCCCCAGAACCACAGCGAGACGGCCACGATGAGGGTGATCAATGCCCCCCACAGCAGCATCACGCCGGGGTTTTCAATCACCACACGCATGCTGGTGATGCCCGCAGTCAGCGCGTCGGTGTCGCGGTCCAGAATCATGGGGATGGACACCACGGAGGTGGAAAACACCAGCGCCGCAAACACACCGCCCACCACCGTGTACACCGCCACAAAGCTCCAGTTCTGCGGGTTGAACACCGCCTGCAGCACGCCGGTGGTCGAAGGCATGCCGGTGTTGAAGAACACGGCAAACACCACCAGCGAGGCCCTGCCCCAAAGCAGCTCCAGCACCACCAGTACCAGCACCAGCATGCCCATGCTGCCCATGTGGCTGTCCCAGCAGGTAAGGGATTCGCTCAGCTGCGGCTTCAGGCCCGCCTCGCGCCGACGGCTGGTGTCGTAAAGCCCCATGGCCAGAAATGGCCCCACCAGCAGACAGCCACTGGCGAGCGACATGGTGTATTCAGGCCGCGTGCGGAACACCCAGCCCAGCACCCCCGCCATGACCCAGAAGCACACGCCATAGAACAAGGCAATGCCCGGCGCGGCGCGCACATCGTCCAGGCCGCGCCGCAGCCACCGGAAGGGGTCGGCCACGCGCAACGGCTGCAGCTGCACGGGCTGGGCGGTCTGGGCCTTCACGCGGTCGGCAATGGCCTCCGCCTGCCGGGCCTCGGAGGTGTCAGGGGTGCCAAGGGTGTCCGGCGCAGGCTTGGAGGATGTCGCGTTCATGCCGCCACACTAAGCCCGCCCGTTCGGCTGCGCCACTGAGGAAAGCCCGTATCCCATACGAAATCCAGCGGCAGTGGGCCGCGCCGGACCCTTGCCGAGGCCGTCTCAGCCCTGGGTGAAGGCGCGTTCCATCGCCTGTTGCAGGTCGCGCCGCAGGTCCTCCACAGCCTCCAGGCCGATCGAAAACCGCACCAGCGTGCCCGGCTTCAAATGGGCGGGCGGCCGACTGCGCATGCTGGCAATGTTGTAAGGGACGACCAGGCTCATGGGGCCGCCCCAGCTGTAGCCCAGCTTGAACAAGCGCAAGCCGTCGCAGAAGGCATCCACCTGCTGTTGGGTGTACCGGGCGTCGATCATCACGCTGAACAGACCAGCTGCCAGCCCCTGCCCGCCGTGAGCAGCGCCACACAGGTCCTTCCAGTGAGCATGGCCGGGCGCGCCTTCCAGCGCGGGGTGCAGCACTTGCGCAATGGCGGGTTGCTGCTGAAACCACCGCGCCAGGTGGCGGGCAGCGTCATCGTGGGCGCGATAGCGCAGTCCGATGCTGGGCAGCGCACGCAGCACGGCCTCGGCGTCGTTGGCCCCCACGCCCAGTCCCAGCCGCATGTGCGTCAGCTTGATCTTCATGTGCAGGCCCGGGTCGCGAGTGATCACGCTGCCCATGAGCACATCACCTCCACCGCTCGGATACTTGGTGAGCGCATGGGCCGAAATGTCCACCCCCAGGCTGCCGTCGCCCGTCAGGTCAAAGGGCGCAAACGCSAGGCCCGCGCCCCAGGTGTTGTCCAGCGCGGTTGTCACGCCCCTATCGCGGCAAATGCGCACCTGCTCGCACAGGTCCGGAAACTCCATGCTGACAGAGCCCGGCGCCTCCAGCCAGACCAGACGGGTGGCTGGCGTGATGCGGGCTGCCAGGTCGGCCGGATCCAACGGGTCGTAAAACACATGGGTGATCCCGAACCGGGCGAGTTCGCCATTGGCCAGATCCTTGCCGGGCCCGTAGGCGTTGTCGGGAATCAGCACCTCATCGCCGGGCTTGAGGAGCGCCAACCCCACGTTGGCAATGGCCGCCAAGCCACTGGGCACCAGCACACACTGCAGACCGCCCTCCAGCGCACACAGGCGCTCTTCGAGGATGAAGGTCGTGGGCGTGCCGTGCAGCCCGTAGGTGTAGCCGCTTTTGTCTTTCCACTCGCGCGAGCGCATGGCCGCAACGCTGGGAAAGATGACGGTGGAGGCCTTAAAAACCCCCGGTTGGGGAGCTACAAAACCGGCCGGAGGCTGGTAGTCGTGGTGGACGATATGGGTGGCAAGATCAATGTCGTGGTCTTTCATGCCAGCCATGGTAGCGCGCCGCCCGGAGTGACCCGGGCGGCGCTCAGATCGCTTGGCGATCACACCGCAGGGCTTGGGATGCATACACCGCAAGCCCTGCAGGTTGGCATTAACCAGCAGTCACGACCAGCTGGTTGTTCACCGAGGTCACGCCACTCACGCCCTTGGCGATGGTCTCAGCGCGGTCACGGGCCACCGTGGAGGGTGCGGGCCCGTTCAGCGTGACCTTGCCGTTGACAGTGTCTACATTGATCTTGACGGCGCTCAGGTCGGGGTCCTTGGCCAGGCCCGCGCTCACCTGGGCGGTGATGGTGGCATCGTCGATCACGCCCTTGGCGGAGTTGGCTGCCTGCTTGGCCGTGGCTTCCGCATTGGCCGCGCCCTGCTCCATCTTGGTCTCTGCGTTCTGCATCGCGCCCTCAGCCTTCACACGGGCGTCAGCTGCGGCTTGTTCGGTCTTTTCGACGGCAGAGTCCAGTCGCTGGCCCACGGTGGGCTCTTCGGTCTTGTTGCAGGCGGCCAGGCCCAAGGCCAGAGCACTCACGGCCAGAATGCTCGCAACGCGATGGGCGGGACGGTCGATCAGATTCTTGGGGTTCATGCAATGACTCCTTGCGGTTGAAACATGGCCTCACTGTAGGCAGCAGGCCGCGGCTTGCGGGTCGGACATCGCCGAAGTGCTTGTAGGACGGCAACGCCAGCCGCGCATCGGCCGCAGTCCCTGCTGAGCGGGTGACAATCGGGGCATGACCGTGTCTTCGCTCGCCCGTTGGCTTCCTTTTTTGAAATGGCCCCGCCCTGACCGACAACTGCTCAAAGGGGAGTTCTGGGCGGGCATGACGGTGGGGCTGATGCTGGTGCCGCAGGGTGTGGCCTATGCGGCGCTGGCGGGCATGCCGCTGGTCACGGGCATTTACGCATCGCTGATTCCGGCGTTGGTCGCCGTGCTGTTCAGTTCATCCACCCGGCTGGGGGTGGGGCCCACGGCGCTCACCAGTTTGCTGATCGGCGCCTCGCTCACCGGCCTGGCCGAGCCAGGCAGTGCGCAGTGGGTGGCCCTGGCGGCATGGATGGCCCTGCTGTCGGGTCTGCTGCAGATGGTGATGGGCATGGCGCGCTTTGGCTGGTTGCTCAACCTCGTGACCTCACCCGTACTCAATGGTTTTACGCAGGCGGCGGCCCTGCTGATCCTGGGGTCGCAGTTGGGGGCACTGACAGGGTTGCGGGCTGCCGACTGGGGCGCCCTGCTGTCCACGCCATCGCTGGGGCTGTTCGACCTGACTGCAGCGGGCTTCGGCCTGGGGAGCCTCGCTTTGCTGATGCTGGCGCGCCGCGTGTTGCCCCAGTTCCCGGCGGCCATCGTGGTGGTGGGTGCTGCAGGTGCTCTGAGCTGGGCCCTGGGTTATGCCGATGCAGGTGGCGCAGTGGTGGGCGCCTTGCCGTCTGGCTTGCCAGCGCCCTATTGGCCCGGCGCCCTGCCCTGGTCCAGCTTCAGTGCATTGGTCATGCCCGTGCTGGTGGTGACGCTGGTGAGCTTTCTGGAGACGGCATCGAGCGCCAAGGTGGAAAGCCAGCGCTCCAAGGAGCAGTGGAACGAAAACCAGGACCTGATTGGCCAGGGCCTGGCCAAGATCAGCAGTGGCCTGTGCGGCAGTTTTGCCACGAGTGCGTCATTTTCACGCTCGGCCATCAACCTCTACGCCGGTGCCAAGACGGGCTGGGCCACACTGTTTGCGATCAGCCTGGTGCTGGTCGTGCTGCTGTGGCTGACGCCCGCGCTGTACCACGTGCCGCAGTCGGTGCTGGCGGCGGTCGTGGTCACGGCCGTCACCAGCCTCATCAAACCGGGCACCCTGCTGAGGCTGTGGCGGGTGTCGCGGGTAGAGGCAGTGATCGGCGGCGTCACCTTTGCCCTGACCCTGGCCACGGCGCCGCGCATGTACTGGGGCGTGCTGGTGGGCTTGCTGATGAATCTGAGCCACTTTCTCTACCAGCGACTGCACCCGCGCATCATTGAAGTGGGCCTGCACCCTGATGGGAGCCTGCGCGACCGGCACCTGTGGCACTTGCCGCCACTGGCACCCCGGCTGCTGGCGCTGCGCATGGACGCGGAGCTGGACTTTGCCTCTGCCAGCGCTCTGGAGCGGCGCGTGACCGAACACCTGGCCGCCCACCCCGAGGTGCTGCACCTGTGTCTGCTGGCGCAGCCCATCAACCGCATCGATGTGACCGGCGTGGAAACCTTCGCCCAGTTGCTGGCGCAAATGGAACTGCGGGGTGGAACATTGCATCTGAGCGGACTGAAGCTGCCGGCAGAGCAGGTCTTGCGGCAGGCGGGGTTGCTGAAGCCGGGTCCAGGGCTGGCCATGTACCGCACCGATGCCGAGGCGCTGGTGGCGCTGCAGCAGCTGCCCGAGTCCGTCGTGGCCCGTGCGTAGACCGGGTTTCACCTACGCCGCGCCGGCGTTGCGTTGGCCCTGTTCTTGCTGGCGCACTGGTACACTTGCCTAACTCTTTTTGTTCCAATTTGTGTCTGACTCTGCGGCCTCTCATCTGGTAGATCTGCGCGACCTTCGCCTGGATACTGCTCACGCTCTGGTGGCTCAGGCCGGCGGCAGCGAGGCAGCACTGCACCGCGAGGTGCCTTCCCTGTACCTGCAGGGTCTCATCGATGGCCTGTGCGAGCTGTCGCTCAAAGACCCGCTCACCGGCCTGGCCAACCGCAGACATTTCCGCGCGGTGCTCGAGCGCGAGATCGACCGCGTCACACGTTCAGGCGAGGCGGCCCTGCTGCTGATGCTGGACATCGACCATTTCAAGAAGGTGAACGACACCCACGGCCACCTGGCTGGTGACGTGGTGTTGCAGTCGGTGGCCCGCACGCTCAGTGCTTGCGTGCGCCCCATGGACACCTTGGCCCGCTACGGCGGCGAAGAATTTGCCGTGGTGCTGCCGGCCTGCCAGGCTGCCTTTGGCCGCGTGGTGGCAGAACGCATCCGGCGCGCGGTGGCCAACACGCCCATCCGCATTTCCCCCACGGTGGAGCTGAACGTCACCGTGAGCATCGGCGGCGCGTTTGCCATGCAGTGGATCCGCTCCACTACCCTGCTGTGGACCGACCGGGCCGACCACCAGCTCTACCAGGCCAAGGCGTCGGGCCGCAACCGCGTCAGCATCGAGGAACAACCCGACAGCACCGTCAGTGCCGAAGAGAAAAGCCTGTTGTTTGGCCCGCTCTACACCCCTTCGGGTTGGGGCGACCTGCCTCCACTGGACCCCAACCCAACAGGCAGCGCCTACTGAAAGTTAGATGATGAGCGACGCGCTGTCCCCCCAACCCACAACGCCTGCAGCCCCTGCAGGCCCTGCCGCCCCCCTGGCCCCGGCCGCTTCTGGCGCCCGCATCATTGCGGTGACCAGCGGCAAAGGTGGTGTGGGCAAGACTTTCGTATCAGCCAACCTGGCTGCGGCCCTCACCCGCCGAGGCCAGCGCGTGCTGGTGCTCGACGCCGACCTGGGCCTGGCCAACCTGGACGTGGTGCTGAACCTGCACCCTAAGATCACCCTGCACGACGTGTTCACCGGCAAGGCCGCACTGGACGACGCCGTGATCGCCGCGCCCGGTGGCTTTGACGTGCTGCTGGCCGGTTCGGGCATGGTGGAGTATTCGCGCCTCACGCCCGAGGTGCGCAACCAGTTCCTGAACGTGATCCAGGCGCTCACGCCGCGCTACGACGTGGTGCTGCTCGATACCGGCGCGGGCATCTCCGACGTGGTGCTGTTCTCGGTGTCCCTGGCCTCTGAGGTGCTGATCGTGGCCACGCCCGAGCCCACTTCGCTCACCGACGCCTACGCTGCCATCAAGGTGCTGGCCATGCAGCAGAAACGCCAGCATGTGCGCATGGTCATCAACCAGGCGGCGCGTCCGGGCGATGGCCGCGCCATCACCAGCCAGCTGCAGCAGGTTCTTGACCGCTTTGTGAGCACCGAATCCGGTCGCCCCATGCGGCTGATCCACATGGGCGACATCCCGGCCGACCCCTCGGTGCGCGACGCCGTGATGCGCCGCCAGCTGCTGCTGCTGCAGACCCCCGGCTGCCCGGCGGCACTGGCCATTGCCCAGCTGGCCAACAAGATCGAGTCCACGCTGCTGTCGCCTGCAGCCTGACCCGGATACGCCGAGCGGCGCATGAGGCGCAGCCCGGCCACTGTGACCCACAGGCCCGCCAGCGGGCCTTTGTGCATTTTTACTGCCGTGAACACTACCGACACCGTCCTCAACATCTCCTGCTACAAGTTCGTGCCGCTGCCCGATGCCGCCGCGCTGCGCGATGTGCTGCATGAGCGTGCAGTGACAGCCCATCTCAAGGGCACCATCCTGCTGGCCGAAGAGGGCATCAACTTCTTTCTGGCGGGCCCGGCCGAAGCTGTACGTGGTTTTGTGGCTCAGCTGCGTACCGACGAACGCTTTGCCGACCTGGAGCCCAAGGAGAGCTGGTCGGCCACGGTGCCGTTTCGCAAGATGCTGGTCAAGGTCAAGCGCGAGATCATCCGCATGGACCACCCCACCATCCGCCCCGCCGCAGGCCGTGCGCCTTCGGTAGACCCGGCCACGCTGCGCCGCTGGCTGGACCAAGGCCATGACGACGACGGCCGCGAAGTGGTCACGCTCGACACCCGCAACGCCTTCGAGGTGGACGCAGGCACGTTCGACAACGCCATCGACTGGCGCATCGACAAGTTCACCGAGTTTCCCCCTGCACTGCGCGCGCACAAAAGCGAACTGCAGGACAAGACGGTGGTGAGCTTCTGCACCGGCGGCATCCGCTGCGARAARGCCGCCATCCTCATGCGCGAGGAAGGCTTGCCCCATGTCTACCAGCTGGAGGGTGGCATCCTGAAATACTTCGAGCTGACAGACGGCGAGCACTACCACGGCGGGTGTTTTGTGTTTGACGAGCGCCGCGTACTGGACACCGGGCTCACCATCGACACGCCTGCAGCGGCTGCTGCCGCTACAGAAGGTGCTATCAAATAATGAGCTGCCAGCGCTTTATGTACTAGCGCTACAGCCCATTTTTATCCACATATCGCGCTTTGATCACGCCTTGAAGCGGTGTTCCGGCAGGGGTATCCACTCCACCTCGCCCGGCACCTGGCCCATGGCCTGGGCCTCCCAGTCGCTGGCGGCCTGCACGATGCGGTCCTTGCGGCTGGAGACAAAGTTCCACCACATATGGCGTGGCGCATCCAGCGGCTCGCCGCCAATCACCATCAGGCGCACGGCGCTCTCGCCCGCCGTCAGGCGCAGAGGCTGGCCGGGTTCCGCCACGGCCAGGATGTGCGCAGGCACCTCATCGCCGTTCAGCGACACGGGTGCATCCACGGTGTACACCGCCAGCTCGGGCACCAGCGCCGGAATCTCTATCGTGGCGCCGGCAGACAACTGAATGTCCAGGTACAAGGTGCGCGAATACGTGGCCACCGGCGAGGTCTGACCAAAGGCCTCGCCAATCAACACCCGCACGGTGACGCCATCCACCAGCACCTCCGGAATGGCCGCCGCAGGCGTGTGCACAAACGAGGGGTCGGCTTCCTCATGAGCGGCCGGCAACGCAGCCCAAAGCTGGATGCCATGGTTCACATAAGCCTGGTTCGCCAGGCTCTCCGGGCGGCGCTCGGAGTGCACGATGCCGCGCCCCGCCGTCATCCAGTTGATGGCGCCGGGCTCGATCTGCTGCACGTAGCCCAGGCTGTCGCGGTGCATGATGGCGCCAGAGAACAAGTAGGTCACCGTCGCCAGGCCAATGTGCGGATGGGGCCGCACATCGTGGCTGTCGCCCGGTGCCACTGTCACCGGACCGAAGTGGTCGAAAAACAGGAAGGGCCCCACGGCCTTGCGCTGCACAGCGGGCAGCAGGCGGCGCACGGTGAAACCGCCGCCCAGATCCTTGGCATGGCCCGTGAGGGGCAGAAAGCTGGGGGTATCGCTCATGGTGCACGCTCCAACGAAGTGCTGATCTCGGTCGTCACCGTGGTCATCAGCTTGTGCACAGGGCATTTCTGCGCCACGGTTTCCAGCTCGGCGATCTGGGCATCGGTGAGGTCACCGCTGACCTGCAGCCGGGTCGCGAGGCGGTAGACCCCCGTGCGTTCGGCCGATGCGTCACGCTCGACCACGGTCTGCACATCTTCCACCGGCAGGCCCTTGCGGCGTGCGTACCACAACACCGTAAGCGCCTTGCAGGCCCCCAGGGCAGCGTCATACAGGTCGTGCGGGCTGGGGCCGCTGTCAGCGCCGCCCTCCTCCACACTGCCATCGGCCAAGAGGTCGTGCGCGCGGATATGCACGGTCTGGGCCATGGGCGCGCCGGGGACGCGCCGCAATTCAACTGCCATGGGGTGTTCTCCTGGTTGTATTGGGGCGCGCCACTGTAGCGCCAAACGGGCGCTTCGCCTTAACGGACGAGGCGGCGGGCCACGTCAGCCACGCGCTGGCCGAACTGCTTGCCCGTTTCCAGGTCGCCAGGGAACATCTCGGCGGCCGACGCGTCGGACGGCGACTGGGACATGGCGCCGCTGAACGAGCCGATCCAGTTCACATCGTTGCGCGTGGCCGCCTTGGAGTTGGCGGGCATCATGCCGTTGCCCACCCAGATGCCACCGTGCTGCATAGCCAGATGGAACATGTAGTCGAGCGTGACCTGCTTGTCGCCATTGGTGCTGGCGCTGTTGGTGAAGCCTGCAAACAGCTTGTCCTTCCAGGCCTGGCTGAACCAGGGCTTGGACGAGGCGTCGGCAAACTTCTTGAACTGCCAGCTGGGGCCCGCCATGTAGGTCGGCGAGCCAAAGATGATGGCGCTGGCAGCGGCCAGCGTTTCCCAGCCGCCTTCGGGCAGGTTGCCGTCCGCATCAATGGCGACCAGCTGGGCGCTGGCACCTTCCGCCACAGACTGCGCCAGGCGCTGCGTGTGACCATAACCCGAGTGGTAAACAACTGCGATGTGTGCCATGAGATAACTCCTGTTGAAACGATGAGGGAACGAGACCAGGGGAAAGAACCAAAAGAACTACCAACAGAACGACAACCAACGACGAGATTGAATGCCAGAACCTGCACCCCTGCGGGTTGCAGGCCCTTTATCCGCCAACCGGATCAGCGGTCCGAGCGGCGTGCGTCCAGGCTCCAGGCGCCGGCGCCAAACGCTGCCAGGGCCAGCAGGCCGCCAGTCACGCCCACGTTCTTGAAGAACATGAGCTGCTGCATCATTTGCTTGTCAGCGGGCAGGTTCCAGTAGGCATGGAAGAAGAAGCTGGCCACCAGCGTGAAGAAGGCCAACGCCAGTGCGGCAAAACGGGTGCCCACGCCAAAGATCAGCGCCAGGCTGCCCAGCACTTCGACCGCCGCCGCAACGGCTGCCGCCACCGTGGGCATGGGCAGGCCCACCGAAGTGATGTAGCCCACGGTACCGGCAAAGCCGGTCAGTTTGCTGATGCCCGCAGGCAGGAACAGGGCGGCCAGCAGCAGGCGCGATGCCAGGGCCAGAGGGTTTTGCAGGGATGTGAACATGGTGAAGAACTCCTGAATGAAAGTGGTTACGAAGTAAAGATCAGGCGGCCAGGTCAAACACCAGCACCTCGGCGTCGTGGCCATCGGTCAACGACAAGGTGGTTTCCTTTTCCATCAGCAGCGCGTCGCCGCCCGACAGGGCCTGGCCGTTGGCGCTCAGCGCGCCACGCACCAGGTGCACATAGGTCTTGCGGGCGGGGTTCAGCGCCAGGGTGGCGGATTCGTCACCATTCAGCAAGCCCGCATACAAGGCTGCGTCAGCATGGATCTTCACCGAGCCCTGAGCGCCGTCGGGCGATGCCACCAGGCGCAGGGCGCCGCGCTTTTCCGACTCGGCAAAGGTCTTTTGCTCGTAGCTGGGCGGGATGCCACGCACGTTCGGCTCGATCCAGATCTGCAGGAAATGCGTGGTCTGGCCAGCAGCGTGGTTGAACTCGCTGTGCTGCACGCCGGTGCCTGCGCTCATGCGCTGCACGTCACCGGGCGGGATGCCCTTGACGTTGCCCATGCTGTCCTTGTGGGCCAGTTCGCCCGACAGCACGTAGCTGATGATTTCCATGTCGCGGTGGCCATGGGTGCCAAACCCGGTGCCCGGCGCAATGCGGTCTTCGTTGATGACCCGCAGGTTGCCAAAGCCCATGTGGGCAGGGTCGTAGTACCCGGCAAACGAGAAGCTGTGGAAGGAATTGAGCCAGCCATGGTCGGCGTGGCCCCGGTCTTGCGATTTACGAACAGTCAGCATGTGAGTGCTCCTTTCAAGACTCGACTGTAGGACCGCAGCCACCTCTGCGGGCACAGACGGATTGATGGCACTGTTCAAATAATCTGAATTAACATGGCGCCACCATGCAAAACGCCCGCGATGTCCTCACCCCCGATGCGCTGACCATGCTGCAGGTGATTGCCGAGGCTGGCAGCTTTGCCGCCGCCGCACGGCAACTGGGCCTGGTGCCCAGCGCCCTCACCTACCGCGTGCGCCAGATCGAAGACGCACTGGACGTGCTGCTGTTCGACCGCAGCGCACGCCAGGCCCGCCCCACTGAGGCCGGGGTGGAGCTGCTGCGCGAAGGCGCGCGCCTGCTGCAAGACATCGACGCCGTGGCCCACCGCGTGCGCCGCGTGGCCACGGGCTGGGRGCCACAGCTCACGCTGTCGGTGGACGGCATCATTTCGCCCCACACCCTGCTGGAGCTGGTGGACGCGTTCTACGCCATGAAGCCCCCGACGCGGCTGAAGCTGCGCGACGGCATCATGACCGGCACGCTGGAGGCGCTGACCTCCGGCCGCGCAGACCTGGCCATTGGCGTCTCGGTGGCCAGCAACAACGTGGCCGGCCTACAGCAAGGGCTGCTGGGTGACGTGCTTTTCATCTATGTGGTGGCGCCCCATCACCCGCTGGCCACCGCGCCCGAGCCCATCTCCGACGCCACGCTGCTCGAACACCGCGCCGTGGCCGTGGCCGATTCGGCAACGCGTGGCGGCGCCACCATGGGCCTGCTGGGCGGGCAGGATGTGCTGACGGTGGACACCATGCAGGCCAAGGTGCGCGTGCAGTTGCGCGGCCTGGGCGGYGGCTTTCTGCCCGAACCCATGGTGCGCCCCTACCTGGAAGCCGGCCGGCTGGTGGCGCGCCGCGTGGCCCGGCCCGAACGCAACGTGCGCGTGCACTACGCCTGGGGTGGTCCTGGCTTCACCGCACCCGGCCGCGCGCTGCAGTGGTGGCTGAACCAGCTGCAAAGTCCCGCCACACGCCGCGCTCTGCTGGAAAACCACCATCATTTGTGACCCTGATCAAGTGCGCACAGGCCGGCACCGCGTGTAGAGTGGTTCCTGTTGGTTCTGCATCGCATTTCTTTTGCCGACCGTCACCGAAAGGCCTCCCATGAGCAAACCTGATCCTCGCCCCGCCAAACGGCTCCGACGCACCAGCGCCCCGATCCCTGCGGCCTCCGCAGCGCCCGCCACCCCAGTCACCCCCTCCGGCAAACCGCAGCGCCACTTCGCCATCATCGGCGCAGGCATGGCGGGCATTGCCTGCGCCCGCACCCTGGTGCAGGCCGGCCACCGGGTGACGGTGTTCGAAAAATCCCACCAGGCCGGCGGCCGCACCGCCACCATCGACAGCCCCTTTGGCAACTTTGATGCCGGCGCCCAATATTTCACCGTGCGCGACCCGCGTTTCGCCCGCGCCATCGACACCGTGCCCGGCATTTGCAAGCGCTGGAGCGCCAATTCGGTCCAGGTGCTGGACGCTGCAGGCCGCGTAGCCGCCGTGGGCCTGCCCCACCGCGAGGCCCATTGGGTGGCCAGCCCGGGCATGCAATCGCTGGTCACCACCTGGGCCGACCCCCTGGTTCAGGCAGGCCAGCTCATCACCCACACCCGCGTCACCCGCATCGAACCCGACGCCGTGAACGCACCAGGCTGGCAATTGCGCACCGAAGGCGCCGGCGGCGAGCAACACGTGTACGCAGGCTTCGATGCCGTGCTGCTGGCCCAGCCCTCCGTGCCTGCGCAGGCACTGATTTCCGGCTCCGGACTCGACTCCCCGCTGGCCGACGCCATGTCCAAGGTGGCCATTGCCCCCTGCTGGACCCTGATGCTGGCCTACCCCCAGGCCGTGCGCCCGGGCCTGACCACACTGGGCCCGCAATGGAACGCCGCGCGCAGCACCCACCACCGCATTGCCTGGCTGGCGCGCGAGTCGTCCAAGCCGGGGCGCAATGTGGTGGAGCGCTGGACGGTGCAGGCCAGCCCCGCCTGGTCGGCAGAACACCTCGAAGACGACGAAGCCCGCGTGCAGGCCAAGCTGCTCAAGGCATTTGCCGAGGTCACCGGCATCCGGGCCGAACCCGCGCATGCCGACACCCGCCGCTGGCGCTATGCGCAGACCACCCACCCGCTGGGCAAKAGCCACCTGTGGGACGCCAAGGCCGGCCTGGGTGCGTGCGGAGACTGGTGCCTGGGGCACCGGCTGGAAGATGCCTTTGTGTCGGGCCTGGAACTGGCACTTGCCGTGGCATGACGGGGGGCGCGGGCGCAACGCCGCACGACAAGGACAGCCCCGCAGTACGCGTTGAAGGGCGCTATGTGGGGCGGTTTGCCCCCTCTCCCACGGGCCCGCTGCATGCGGGCTCTCTGGTGGCAGCGCTGGCCAGCTGGCTGGACGCACGCGCACACAACGGCCGATGGCTGGTGCGCATGGAAGATGTGGACCAGCCCCGCTGCGTGCCGGGGGCTGACACCTTCATCCTGCAGCAGCTCGCCGCCTGTGGTCTGCACCCCGATGCCCTGCCCCAGTGGCAGTCTGCGCGCAGCGGGCTGTACCAGCATGCCCTGGGCCAGCTGGTGGCGCAGGGCGATGCTTATCCCTGCGCCTGTTCACGCAAGGACGTCGAAGACGCCCATGCCGCGCAGGGCCATGCGCGTGAACGCCATGCTGCACTGCCCTACCCCGGGACCTGCCGCCATGGGCTGCATGGCCGCACAGGGCGCTCCTGGCGCTTCAATGTGACAGACTTCAAGCCAAAACAGCCGATAGCGCTACTGGATCATGCCTGGGGCGCTACATATTCAATAGCAGACGGGCTTCTGCGGTGGCACGACCGCCGCCTGGGCCGCCAGCAGCAACAGGTTGCGACCGCCGTGGGCGACTTTGTGCTGCGCCGCGCAGACGGGCTGTGGGCCTATCAGCTGGCCGTGGTGGTGGACGACGCCGACCAGGGCATCACCGATGTGGTCCGGGGCGAGGACCTGGCCGACAACACGCCGCGCCAGATCCTGCTGCAACAGGCCCTGGGGGTGCCCACACCGCGCTACCTGCACACCCCCCTGGTGTGTGGGGACAACGGCGAAAAACTCTCCAAACAAAACGGCGCGCAGGCGCTGGAACTGCAGAACCCGTTGGTGGCCCTGTCGCACGCTGCGCTGGCACTGGGCCTGCCCGCTGTGGCAAATCTGCACAACATTTGCATACCCGACGCACTGGCACAGTGGGTGGTGGCGTGGCGACGAAACTACAATGGCCCACCGTGACCGAATTGACCACAGCTTCCGCCCCCGCCAGTGCTGCGCCTGCCGCAGCCGCCCCCACAGCGCCCGCCGTACAGGGCTCTGCCCCCGCCGGTGTGACCCACCCCAAAACCATCAAGAGCTTTGTGCGCCGCGCCGGCCGCACCACCACGGGCCAGGCCAAGGCCTTTGAGGACTTCGGACCGCGTTTTGTGCTGCCCTACACCCCCACCCCGCTGGACGCCACCGCCGCCTTCGGCCGCAGCGCCCCGCTGGTGCTGGAGATCGGCTTTGGCATGGGCGAGGCCACGGCCCATATCGCCCGCGTGCGGCCTGATGACAACTTCCTGTGCTGCGAGGTGCATGAGCCCGGCGTGGGTGCCCTGCTCAAGCGCATCGGCGAGCAAGAGCTGACCAACATCCGCATCCTGCAGCACGACGCTGTGGAGGTGATCGACCACATGCTGCCGCCCGGCGTTCTTGACGGTGTGCACATCTTCTTCCCCGACCCCTGGCACAAGAAAAAGCACAACAAGCGCCGCCTGATCCAGCCCCCGCTGGTGGCCAAGCTGGCTGCACGCCTCAAGCCCGGCGGCTACCTGCATTGCGCCACCGACTGGCAGCCCTACGCCGAGCAAATGCTGCAGGTACTGAGCGCCGAACCCCTACTGCAAAACACCGCAGACGGCTTTGCACCGCAACCCGACTACCGCCCGCTGACCAAATTCGAAAACCGCGGCCTGCGACTGGGCCATGGGGTGTGGGACGTGGTGTTTGTGCGCCGTAACTGACCCCACGACATGCCCCGATCGGCCCGCACCACACCGCCTATGAAACCCATCCTGCAAAACCTGGTGGAGATGACTGGCCACCGCGACCACTTGCGGCTGGAGGTATCGGTGCTGTCCACGCTGCAAAAGCTCAGCAGCATCATCGAGGTGCGGGCCCTGGAGCTGTTCACGGACGGTGGCGTGCCCCATGTGCGCCCCCGCACCTGGGTGGACAGCGGCCAGCTCGTGTCCACCGACTCCGAAGCCGCCGCCGACCCCCGCCGCGAGCCGCTGGACCAATACCCCGCGCTGCGGGACTGCGTGGACAGCCATGGCGAAAGCGCGCTGGCCTCGCCCCGCCGGGGTCGCCATGTGCTGTGGCTGCCGGTGTGGATGCACGACAAGGTCAGCACCTGCCTGGAGATCACGCAGTCGCGCCCGTTCTCGGCCCACAAGCTCGACGTGCTCATGGGCGTGTTTCAGGTGTACCAGAACTACCAGAGCCTGCTCGACTACAGCGAGCGTGATGCGCTCACCGGCCTGTTCAACCGCAAAACGTTTGACGAGCAGTTCTCCCGCTACACCATGAGCGGGCTGGCCAGCCGGACGGGCGCCGTTACCGAGTCTTTTGCGGCCGAGGAAACCGCAGTGGCCAGCGACAACGAACCCGTGCAGCAATGGCTGGCTGTGGTGGACATCGACCACTTCAAGCAGGTCAACGACCGGTTCGGCCACCTGTATGGCGACGAGGTGCTGATCCTGATCGCCAACATCCTGCGCAGCTCTTTCCGCAGCCATGACCGCATCTTCCGCTTCGGCGGCGAGGAGTTTGTGGTGCTGCTGCGCTCCACCACACTGAGCACCGCCCACAAGGTGTTCAACCGCTTCCGGCTGGCCGTGCAGGAGTACCACTTCCCGCAGGTGGGCCAGGTCACGGTGAGCCTGGGCTTTGTGAGCACCACGCGCGGCTCGCCCGTAGAGATTCTGGGCCAGGCCGACCAGGCGCTTTACTACGCCAAGGAACATGGCCGCAACCAGGTTTGCTTCTATGACGATCTGGTGGCCAGCGGTCAACTGGCAACCAAGGTCGCCAACGACGACGTCGAGCTGTTCTGACCGGGCCCGGCCCCATGGCCATATGGTCTGCTGTCCGCTGCAAAAAGGCTGGCCCGCGCAAGAACGCATTGCCCCATCGTCCACCGTAGGGCGCCTTTCCCCTCTCAGCCCAGCGACGCCAGAATGGCCTCCACATTGATCTCGTCGCGCTGCGCAGGCGTCAGAAAGCGCTCGGCGTAGTCGCGCCACACGCCGCTGGTCAGGAAGAAGCGGAACACCTCGGCATCGATGTGACGCTCGCGCACCATGTGGGTCATGATCTTGAGCGACTCGGACAAGGTCTTGGGTGGCTTGTAGGGCCGGTCGGCCGCAGTCAGCGCCTCAAAGATATCGGCCAGGGTCATCACCCGGTCGGCCAGCGTCAGCTCTGGCGCCTTCAGACGCCGGGGGTAGCCGGTGCCGTCCAGCTTTTCATGGTGGGACCCGGCAATCGACGGCACGCGCGCCAGGTGCGGCGGAAACGGCAGACCGCTGAGCATGATGATGGTCTGCACGATGTGGTCGTTGATCTTGAAGCGGTCTTCGGCGGTGAGCGTACCCCGCTGGATGGACAGGTTGTGCAGTTCGCCCAGGTGCGCCTCGTAGGGCGGCAACACCATGTCAAAGCCCCAGCGATTCGCGGGGTTGCCCGCCTCCACCGGCGGCTTGCGTGTGCCCCAGGGCACGATGTGCTCGGGCCGGTCGGCCAGCAGCGGCTCGTTGGCGGGCAAGGGGCGCACCGGCACGCTGGAAAGCCGCAGCATCTCGGCGGCCGACAGGCCCAGGCGGTCGTCAAAATGCCGTTGCCATATCTGGCGGCCAACGGCCTTGAGGCGGGCAATGTCCGCCTCGGCCATGAATTCGCCCCCCACATTGCAGCGGGCTACAAAGGCAAAGTCTTCCTGCAGTTGTTCGCGCCGCTGCAGCAACTCACGCTGCAGGCGCACCGGGTCCACGCCGGACACATGCTGCTTCCAGTAGTCCAGCTCAGCGTCCCGCCACAACACCTCAAAGCGCATGCRCACCTCGTGAATGCGGTTGTAGAGCGTTTCCAGCTTGGTGGCCTTGTCGATGATGTGCTCGGGGCTGGTGACCTTGCCGCAGTCATGCAACCAGGCCCCCAGGCGGAATTCGTAGCGCTCGGCATCGGTCATGGCCACCTGGGCAAACGGGCCGTCCTTGGCCGCACACATGCGGTCCATCAGCGCCTCGGCCAGCTCCGGCACGCGCTCGCAATGGCCACCGGTGTAGGGGCTCTTGGCGTCGATCGCGTCGGCCAGCAGGCGGATGACAGCATCGAGCAGCTTCTTCTGGCCTTCGATCAGGCTGCGCGTCTCGATGGCCACCGACAGCGTGCCCGACAACTTCTCGACAAACGCCCGGAAATGCGCGTCGTCCTGCGTCTGGTCCGCGATGTAGCGCAGCACCAGCAGACCCAGGGGCTGCCCGTCACGGGTGCGCAGCTGCACCCGCAGCACACGCGCGGGCTCGGTGTCGTCGTCGTCTTCGTGCTGGTCGCCCGGTTGGGGCTCGGTATGGTTGATGAAATGCACCATGGCCAGGTGCTCGGGGTAGCGCGACTGCTGCTCCGGGTCTTCGCAATGGCGGGCCGCGCGCAGCAAGCCGGTGCGTTGCGGGTCCACCAGGTACACCGCACCGCCGGTGCAACTGGTGGCGCGCACCAGCTCGTACAGCACACTCGACAGCATCAGGTCGGTGCGCGACTCGGCGCTGATGTGGTGGGTGATGTGCAAGAACTCCTGGATGGTGTCGGACATGCGGTCCATCACTTGCCCCAGGTCGCGCACCTCGCGCACCGGCGACACCCGCCGTTCGGGCCGCCGGAAATCAAACCGCGCCAGCGCCCGGGCCTGCAACGC
>NZ_JBGFFF010000047.1:0-30101 GCF_056175785.1 Acidovorax sp. LjRoot204 | reverse complement strand
GTGCGCACCAGGTTGACCATGGCACCGCACACTTCCTGCAGGTGGCTGTAGTCCACGCCCGAGCCGATGTGCATGTGCAGGCCCACCAGCTTCAGGCCGTGCTGCTTGATCGCATCCAGTGCCGCAGGCAGGTCGGTGTGCCAGATGCCGTGTTTGCTGTGCTCGCCACCCGTGTTGGTCTTGTTGCTGTGGCCGTGGCCAAAGCCGGGGTTGATGCGCAGCCACACCGCATGGCCCGGCGAACGCGCGCCCAGCTGGTGCAGCATGTCGATCGAGCCAGCGTTGACCGGCACGCCGTGTTCCACCACGCAGTCGAGCGTGGCGGCGTCGAACAGGTCGGCGGTAAAGACGATCTCCGACGGCTCTCCGCCGGCCGTGTAGCCGGCCGCCAGCGCACGCAGGATCTCGCCGCGCGAAACGGCATCCACCTTCACGCCCTGCTCGCGCATGAGCTTCAGGATGTGGATGTTGGAGCAGGCCTTCTGCGCGAACCGGATGGTCTCGAAATTGGACACCTGCGCAATGCGCTGGCGGATGGTGGCCGCGTCATACACCCACAGCGGGGTGCCAAACTGGTCGGCCAGGGCCCAGAGCTGAGCGGAGGAGAAAGGGTTGGACATGAGGAAGCTCCAAAGGCACAAAGCGTGAACGATGCGCGGATGATGCCGCCATCCATGTATTCAGTCGAATGCTTTGATTTACGCCATCCATTCAATATGGATATGCTGTGCGCATGACTGGCATGACCGAGCCCCCCCTGGCCCATCGCATCACCCACCGCCACATCGAGGTCTTCCGCGCCGTGATGACCGCAGGCAGCGCCACCGGTGCGGCCGACCTGCTGCACAGCTCGCAACCCACCGTGAGCCGCGAGCTGGCGCGGCTCGAATCGCTGCTGGGCTATGCGCTGTTCGAGCGCGTGCAGGGCCGACTGCGCCCCAACGCCCGGGCGCTGGCGCTGTGGGACGAGGTACAGCGCTCGTGGCAGGGGCTGGAGCGTGTAGTGGACCGGGCCGTGGCCCTGGGCCGGTCGGGGGCCGTGCAACTGTCGGTGCTTTGCCTGCCCGCGCTGGCCCATGCACTGCTGCCGGGTGCGGCGGCACGGCTGATGCAGGCGCACACCGAGGCACGCTTGTCCGTCACACCGCAGGAATCGCCCCTGCTCGAAGAATGGATGAGCGCCCAGCGGTTTGATCTGGGCCTGTGCGAACAGACCACCGCCCCGCCGGGCACACGGGCCGAGGTGCTGCTGACCCTGGACGAGGTGGCTGTGCTGCCCGCCCACCACGCTTTGGCACGCCAGCCGGTGCTGCAACTCGGCGACTTTGCCGGTGAATTCTTTGTAAGCCTCTCGGCCGACGACCCCTACCGCCGCCTGATCGACGCCCGGCTTGYCGAGGCGGGCGTAGAGCGCACGCTGCGCGTGGAAACTCACAGTGCCGCCGCGGTGTGCGCCATGGTCGAGCAGGGCCTGGGCATCGCCATCGTCAACCCGGTCACCGCCCTGGCCGCCGCCAGCGAGCGGCTGGTGCTGCGGCGGCTGGCGTTTTCCATCCCGTTCAGCGTGACAGCGCTGCTCCCGCTATACCGCCCGCCCCTGCCCGAGGTGGTGCCCATGCTGGAGGCTCTGCGCGCGCAGGCCCAGGCCATTGCAACGCAGCTGCCGCCCGCCATGGACTGATGCTACAGAATCTATAAACTATGATTTTGATAGCAGCAAAGGCATATTGCACTAGCRCCATCGGCACAAAGGAGCCAAAACCGGGGCTCCTTGTGCGTTCCGGACAGTGTCCTCAGCCGCCCGGCGCCGCCAGGCTACGCACCTTGACCGCCAGCCGCTCTTCGACCGAGGGCGACACGAACTTGGTCACCTCGCCACCCAGCACCGCAATCTCGCGCACAAAGGTGCTSCTGATGAACTGGTACTTGTCGCTGGGSGTSAGGAACACGGTCTCCACCTGCGGCATCAGGCTGCGGTTCATGCCTGCCAGCTGGAATTCGTAGTCAAAGTCGGTCACGGCACGCAGGCCACGCACCATGGCCTTGCCGCCGCGCGACACCACAAAGTCGCGCAGCAGGCCCGAGAAGGGCTCGACCTGCACCTGGGGATACATCTTCACGGCCTCGCGCACCATCTCGATGCGCTCTTCCAGCGAGAACAGGGTCTTCTTGTGGTGGCCCGCCGCCACGGCCACGATCACACGTTCAAACAACTGGGTGGCCCTGCGCACCACGTCTTCATGGCCCAGCGTGATGGGGTCAAAGGTTCCGGGGTACACGGCGAGCACGTTCTGGGCCATGGCTGGTTGTCTCCTGTCTGGCGATTGACGTTGGCCCCGGCCCCCGGGGCGCTCCCCGCAGGGCCCGCCGGGCCGCGTGCGCGCATTATGCAGTGCAGTGCAACATGAACCGGCGTTGGCTCATTCTGAGGTGGCTGCCACAGGGCGCAGCAGGTGCGCATGCACGGCGCCAGCCTTCAGATGCCGGTACACGGCCAGGCCGCTCCCGGCCAGCTCCTCGTCCGTCCAGGCGCGGGGCGCTTCGAGGTAGATAAAGCCCTGGGTGGCCACGGCCTTGGCAGCGGCCTGCAAAGCAGGTGCAAACAGCTCGCCGTCAAAGGGCGGGTCCAGCAGCACCAGGTCCACACTGGCAGGCGCGGCCTGCTTGAGGGCGGCCACGCCGTCACCGCGCTGCACGCGCACGGCGCTGGCTTGCAGCTTCGCCTGCAGCACCTGCAGCTGGGCCACCAGCGCAGCGTCACTCTCCACCAGTTGTACCGACACGGCGCCGCGCGAAGCGGCCTCGAGCCCCAGCGCGCCAGTGCCCGCAAAAGCGTCCAGGCAGCGCCAGCCACTCAAGTCCTGGCCCAGCCAGTTGAAAAGCGTTTCGCGCACGCGGTCGGGCGTGGGACGCAGGCCGGGGCGCTGGGCCACGGGCAGGCGGGTGCGCTTCCATTGCCCACCGATGATGCGGATTTCGCCCGCGCCCTTGGGGGCGGCCGCCGCCGCAGCTTTGTCCTTGGCGTTTTTCTTGATGGCCTTGGGGTCCACAGGGGCCGCAGCGGCTGCGGCCTGGGCCTTGCGGATTTCGGCGGTGATGGCGCTGCCGCGCAGGGTGGAGCGGCTCATGGCTGCTTGCCKCCCACCACCACCGTCACCATGCGGCCGGGTTGCAGCTTTTGGGCCATGGCAGTGCGCACATCGGCCACCGTCAGGGCCTCGACCTTTTTGGCCCACTGGTCCAGGTAGTCCAGGGGCAGGTCGTKCCAGGCGATGTTGGCCACGTTGCCCAGCAGCTTCTTGTTGCTGTCGATGCGCAGCGCAAAGCCGCCGATGAGGTTGTCCTTGGCGGCGCGCAGCTCGGCCTCGGTGGGGCCTTCGGCCACAAAGCGGGCGATCACGTCGCGCGAGACCTGCACTGCCTGGGCGGCCTGGTCGGGGCGCGTCTGCAGGCCCACGGTGAAGGCCCCGGCGTGCAGGCCGGGGGCGAAGTAGCTGTAGACGCTGTAGGAGAGGCCGCGCTTTTCGCGCACCTCGTGGGTCAGTCGCGAGACAAAGCCACCGCCGCCCAGGATGTGGTTGCCCACCAGCAGCGCGAGGAAGTCCGGGTCGCGGCGCTGGAAGCCCGGCTGGCCGATCAGCACGTGGGCCTGGGCCGAGGCAAACGGAATGGCCTTCTCGACAGGCGCCGTCAGCGCCGCCACTTCGCTCACGGGCGGCAGCGGTGCGCAGCCCGCACTGGCAGGAAGGCGCGACAGCAGCGTAGCCACCAGCGTCTGCGCCTGGGCGCGCGATACGGCGCCCACGATGCTTACCTTGGCGCGGCAGGCGGCCACGTACTGCGCGTGAAAGGCCTGCATGTCGGCCACGCCAATGCGCGCCAGCGTCTCTTCGGTGGTACGCACGCCATAGGGGTGGCTGCCATACACCGCAGCGGCGAACGCATGGTTGGCCACAGTGGCGGGGCGCGTGTTGGCTTCTTTCAGGCTGGCGCTCCAGCGGGCGCGGTCGCGTTGCCAAACGTCGTCAGTCGTCGTGGGCTCGGCAATCTGGCGGGCTGCCAGCCGTGCAGCGCGTTCCAGCAGTAGCGGGTCGGTCAGCGAGCGCAGCACGTAGTGCAGTGTGTCGTTGTCGGCGTTGGCTTCAAAGCTGGCGCCCAGATCGGCCCAGGCCTCACCCAGGCCGTTTTCGTCCAGCGCGGGCTCGGCGCTGGCGTCGCGCCCGGCCTTCACGCCCTTGCTGGCCATGGCGGCGACGGCGTTGGCCAGGCCGGACTGGCCCGCCGGGTCGCGGCGCGTGCCAGCGTCAAAGTCGATTTGCACGTCCACCATGGGGATGACCGGGCTTTCGACCAGATAGACCTTGGCGCCGCCCGGCTCCGTCCAGTGCTGAATGGGCAGCAGCGCCCAGGCCGAATTGGAGGAAAAAAGGGCGATAGCGCTAGTGCATAAAGCACGGACAGCTATGTTTTTGATAGTAATCATGGGCAGTTTCCGCAGGGCGGGTTCAGCGGATGGCAGCGCCCGGGGGCAGCTGGGGACGGGCGCGGGGGGCGTCCAGGGGCTGGGGCAGCAGCGTGGCCACGGTGAGCTGGTCGTCGCCAAAATACCTGGCAGCCACGGCCTGCACCTGCGCCGGGGTCACGGTGCGCAGCAGGGCCAGCAGGCGCTCGTTGGCGTCCAGCGGAAAGCCCTGCACCCAGTTGCCCCCCAGCTCCTGCGCCTGGCTCATCACCGAGTCGCGCTCGTACACCGTGGAGGCGATCCATTGCGTCTTCACGCGGTTCAGCTCGGCCTCACTCACCCCATCCTTGGCCACACGGGTCACCTCGGCGCGCAGCGCGTCTTCGACCTGCTGGGCGGTCTTGCCCGCAGCGGGCACGCCGCTGAGCATGAACAGGCTGGGGCCGCGCCCGGTAACCATGGCGGAGCTGCTGGCGCTGTCGGCCACGCGGTTGGGCCCCTGGGTCAGTGCGCGATCCAGCCGGGCACCGTCATAGCCATTGAACACGGCCGACAGCACCATCAGCGCGAGGGCGTCGCGGTCTTCGTCGGTGAGGTTGTCCACGCGGTCCAGGCTGGGCGCGCGGAAGGCCAGGGCCACATAGGCCTGCTCTGCCGGGGCCTTGACGGCAATGCGGCGCAGGCCCTTTTGCTCGGGCTCGGTGCGCGGCTTGCGCGCGGGCAGCGCGTGCACGGGCAGGCTGCCGTARTACTTYTCGGCCAGCGCACGCACCTGGGCCACATCCACATCGCCCGCTACCACGACGGCGGCGTTGGTGGGGGTGTACCACTGGCGGTGGAAGGCGCGCACGTCATCGGGCGTCATCGCATCCAGGTCGCTCATCCAGCCCACGATGGGGCGGCGGTAGGGCGACGCATTGAAGGTGGCGGCAAACAATTGTTCAGCCAGCACGGCCCGGGGCTGGTCTTCGGTGCGCAGCCGYCGYTCYTCCTTGACSACCTCGATCTCKYKCTTGAACTCSTCGTCGGRCCASTGGTTGTTGGCAAACCGGTCCGATTCGAGCTTCATCACGTCTTCCAGCCGGTTGGACGGGATCTGCTGGTAGTAGCCCGTGTAGTCGCGSSTGGTGAAKGCGTTCTCCCGSCCGCCCAGCGCCGCCACGCGGCGCGAGAACTCGCCSGGCGGSAKGKACTTGGTGCCCTTGAACATCATGTGCTCCAGCGCATGGGCCACGCCTGAGGTGCCGTCCACCTCATCCATCGAGCCCACACGCACCCAGACCATGTGCACCGCCGTCGGGGCGCGGCGGTCGGGCTGCACGATGAGCTGCATGCCGTTTTTGAGCGTGAACTGCTGCGCGCCAGAGGCCGTGGCGGACGGCGTGGTGGAGGGTTGAGACACCGGGGTGGTTGCCGCAAAGGCAGCCCCGGACGAGAGGCAGGCCAGCAGGCCCAGTAGGGTGAAAGCGCGTTTCATAGAATGGGGTGATTCTAAGAACCCGCCAATGTTCAGTTTTTTCAAGAAAAAGCCCGCTCCTTCGCCCGCCCCCACCGATGTGCCCGCCCCGGCCCAGCCGGTAGGCGCACCGGCGCCCACCGTGGTTGCGCCCATAGCGCCCCCCCTGCCCGCCACACCGCCCGTGGCTACCCTCAACCCGCCAGCGCCCGCTACACCGGCTCCCGTGGCGGCGCCCGCCCCGGCAGGCTTTGGCTGGCTGCGCAACCCGTTTGGCAACAAAGCCCCTGAGCCCGCTGCGCCGCCCCCCGCAGCACCAGCGCCCGTCACTGTGACCCCGCCAGCGCCCGTGGCGATGCCTCCAGTGGCACCGGCCGTCGCACCGACGCCCCCTGCAGCACCGGCAGCCACAGCGCCCGCCGCTGCTCCAGTGGTTGCAAGCCCTGCATTGCCCCCCGTGGCGCCCCCGATTTCCGTTGCTGCACCTGCGCCGGTTGCACCACCCACGCCCGCCACACCACCGGCTGCGCCAGTGGCAGCATCTGCAACTTCGGCTGCGCCCACTGCCCCGGCGCCTGAGCGCAAAGGCTGGCTGGACCGCCTCAAGGCGGGCCTGCGCAAGACCGGCAGCAGCATTGCCACCGTCTTTACCGGCACGCAGATTGATGACGCGCTGTATGAGGAGCTGGAAGAGGCCCTGCTGATGGCCGACACCGGCGTGAAAGCCACCACGCACCTGCTGACGGACCTCAAGCGCCGCGTGAAGGACAGCAAGACCACCGACCCCGCGGCAGTCAAGGGCCTGCTGGCCGACGCGCTGGCCGACCTGCTGCGCCCGCTCGAAAAAGCCCTGGTGATTGGCGAGCACACCCCCACCGTGATCATGGTGGCCGGCGTGAACGGCGCGGGCAAGACCACCTCCATCGGCAAGCTCACCAAGCACCTGGCGGGCGAAGGCGCCGCCGTGCTGCTGGCCGCCGCCGACACCTTCCGCGCCGCTGCCCGCGAGCAGCTGGGCGTGTGGGCCGACCGCAACACGGTCGAGATCGTGAGCCAGGAAGGCGGCGACCCKGCSGCCGTGAGCTTTGATGCCGTGACCGCCGGCAAGGCGCGCGGCAAGGACGTRGTGCTGGTSGACACCGCCGGCCGSCTGCCSACGCAGCTGCACCTGATGGASGAGCTSAARAAGATCMRSCGCGTSGTCACCAAGGCCGACGCCACCGCSCCGCACGAGGTGCTGCTGGTGATCGACGGCAACACCGGSCAGAACGCSCTGGCSCAGGTSCGSGCSTTYGACGAKRCGCTGSRSCTCACCGGCCTGRTSGTSACCAARCTSGACGGCACGGCCAAGGGCGGCGTGCTGGCCGCCATCGCGCAGGAACGCCCCATCCCGGTGTATTTCATCGGTGTGGGCGAAAAGCTCGAAGACCTGGAAACCTTCAACGCCCGCGAATTTGCCCAGGCTTTGCTGAGCTGAGCCTCGCGATCTCCCCTCAACCTTGCGAGCAATGGCCCCATCCGGGGCCATTTACACGTTTACGGATCGCAACGTTTCCTCCATCATGGGCTTTCCCCTCGGAAAGCACGGAGGCCCATGTTCATTGAGCTGGTCAAAGGCGTTGCGCTGCTGCTGGCGCTGTGCTTTCTGCATGGGTTCAACATCCGCGTCTGGCGCCAGCACCCGTGGGTGGGCCAGGTCTTTTCGGGGCTGATCTTCGGCGGCATCTGCGTGGTGGGCATGCTCACCCCGGTGGTGCTGATGCCGGGCGTGATCTTTGACGCGCGCTCGGTGGTGCTGAGCATGGCCGGCCTGTTTGGCGGCCCGCTGGTGGCGGGCATTGCGGCGCTGATGGCGGCCACCGGGCGCCTGTGGCTGGGGGGCGCGGGTGCCGAGGTGGGGCTGATGGTGATCGTGCTGTGCACGGCCATGGGGCTGGTGTACCGCGAGGGCCGCGCCCGGGGGCGGCTGGGGGTGGAGCCCATCCCCCTCGCGCTGTTCGGGCTGCTGCTGCACACGGCGGTGATCGCGCTGTTTCAGCAGCTGCCCGCCGAGGCCGTGCAGCGCATCAACCAGACGCTGGCCCTGCCCTATCTGCTGACCTTCACCCCAGCCACTGTGGTGCTGGGCCTGCTGCTGCACGATGTGGAGCAACGCATGGCCACCGAGCGTGCACTCATTGGCACGGCAGCCCGCCTGCATGCCATCACGCAGGCCATCCCCGATGTGCTGCTGGTGCTGGATGCCCAGGGCCGGTATGTGGAGGTACTGTCCCCCAACGACGCCACCCTGGTCGCCAGCGCCCCCGAGCTGGTAGGTAAACGGCTGCACGATGTGCTGCCCGCCGAGCAGGCAGAACGGTTCATGGGGCTCATCCGGGACACGCTGCAGTCTGGCCAGACCCACAGCGTGGAATACGAGCTGCAGACCCTGTCAGGGCTGCGCCAGTTCGAAGGACGCACCCAGCCCCTGGGCGTGCAGGTGGGTGGCCAGGCGGCTGTGGTGTTCCTCGCCCGCGACATCACCAAGCGCAAGCAGGCTGAAAGTGCGCTGCGCGAGTCCGAGTTGCGTTTTCGCTCGCTGCTGCGCAACATCCCGTCCATCTCGGTGCAAGGCTACCTGCAGGACGGCACCACTAGCTACTGGAACCAGGCGTCCGAGCAGCTGTACGGCTACACGGCCGAAGAAGCCCTGGGCGGCAATCTGCTCGACCTCATCATCCCGCCGCCCATGCGCGACGGCGTGCGGGCACACATGCAGCACATGTTCGCCACCGGCGAGGTGATCCCGGCGGGCGAGCTGCAACTGCAGCGCAAGGACGGCACGCCGGTGCATGTGTTCTCCAGCCATGCCTACATCCAGGTGCCGGGGCACCCGCCCGAGATGTTCTGCATCGACATCGACATCTCGGGCCGCAAGGCCGCCGAGGACGAGGCACGCTACCTGGCGTTCTACGACGCACTCACACAACTGCCCAACCGCCGCCTGCTGGTGGACCGGCTGCAGCAGGTGCTGGTCAACGGTGCGCGCTCGGGCCTCACCACGGCCGTGCTGTTTGTGGACCTGGACAACTTCAAGACCCTGAACGATACCCGGGGCCACGAGGTGGGCGACCTGCTGCTCAAGGACGTTGCCCAGCGCCTGCGCAGCTGTGTGCGCGAGCAGGACACCGTGGCCCGCCTCGGAGGTGACGAGTTTGTGGTGGTGCTGCAGAACCTGAGCAGTGACGCCCCCGAGGCCGCCGCGCAGGCGCGCACGCTGGGCGAGCTGATCCTGGCGCAATTGCGCCAGCCCTACGAGCTGGCGGGGCACGAACACCACTTCACCGCCAGCATCGGCGTGACCCTGCTCAATCACCAGCGCGACTCGGTGGACGAGGTGCTCAAGCAGGCCGACATGGCCATGTACCGTGCCAAGGACGCCGGGCGCAACACACTGCGCTTTTTTGACCCCGACATGCAGCAGGCCGTGAACCGCCGCGCCCTGCTGGAAACCGAGCTGCACAACGGCCTGCGGCGCGCGCAGTTCCTGCTGCTATACCAGCCGCAGGTGGACAGCCAGGGGCGCGTGACCGGCGCAGAGGCCCTGGTGCGCTGGCAGCATCCGGTCCAAGGCATGGTGCCGCCGTCGGAGTTCATCCCGCTGGCTGAAGAATCGGGCCTCATCCTGCCACTGGGCCACTGGGTCATGGAAACCGCACTGCGCCAGCAGGCCCGCTGGCAACAAGACCCGCAGTTTGCGCAGCTGAGCCTTGCCATCAACGTGAGCGCACGCCAGTTCCTGCAAGACGACTTTGTGGCCCAGGTGCTGGCGCTGGTGCAGCAGACCGGCGCCAACCCCGCACAGATCAAACTGGAGCTGACCGAAAGCCTGCTGCTGGACAACGTGGACAGCGTGATCGCTACCATGCGCGCCCTCAAGGCCCATGGCCTGGGGTTTTCGCTGGACGACTTTGGCACGGGCTACTCGTCGCTCAGCTACCTCAAGCGCCTGCCACTGGACCAGATCAAGATCGACCAGGGCTTTGTGCGCGACGTGCTGCTGGACGCCAGCGACGCGGCCATCGCCCGCTCCATCATCGCGCTGGCAGGCAGCCTGGGCCTGTCCGTGATCGCCGAGGGGGTGGAGACCACCGCCCACTACCAATTTCTTTTGGCCCATGGCTGCCAGGCTTTCCAGGGCTACCTGTTTGGCCGCCCGCTGACGCTCGAAGACTTTGAAAGCCGGGTGCGGCAAGAGGTGTAGCTGGGGGGCGGAGACTGCCACCACGCCAGCCATCGGGTACCCGGCGAAAGGAAACAAGAAAAAGGGCAAGGCAACATTCAAGTTCTCTTTCCGTGGCGTCGATATCTCTGTGTGGAAGCCCTGGAGGTGTCCCATGAAGATTGAATCGTCCGCCCTGCAGATGCAGGCCCAGCACGTTGCCAGCCGCGTGCACACCCAAAGCAGCCGCTTTGAAGCCTGGGTCGGCGAGCGCCGCCCCACCAGCGCCCCTGGCCTTACCCGAGCAAGCCCGGCCGTACAAATTTCCAGCGCTGCACGCGTGGCCAGCGCCGCCCAGGAGGCCATCGACCCCACCCATGCCGCAGATGCCGCGCCCGGCAGCAGCCCCAGCGACGGCCTGACACCCCAGCTGGCCATGATCCGCGACCTGATTGCCCGCATGACGGGCGTGCAGGTGCGGGTGTACACCGGCCAGACGGAACCCGTGCCTTCCCCACCCGCCAGCCGCCCCGACACGACGCCGACCGCCGATGCAGGCCGTCCCCGTGCCGGGTGGGGCCTGCTGGTGGAGCAGCGCGAAGTGGTCGTAGAAACCGAAAGCACCCAGTTTGCCGCCCAAGGCACCGTGCGCACCGCCGACGGGCAGGAAATCCGCTTCAGCCTGCAGCTGGATATGCAGCGCAGCTACCGCCAGGAATCATCGTTCAGCCTGCGCCTGGGCGACGCTGTGGCGGTAGACCCGCTGGTCATCAACTTCGACGGCTCGGCCGCGCAGTTGCAGGACCTGCGCTTTGCGTTCGACCTAGACAGCGACGGCCAGACCGACAGCGTGCCCCTGCTCTCAGGCAACCGGGGCTACCTGGCCCTGGACCTGAACCACAACAGCCGCATCGACAACGGCCGGGAGCTGTTCGGCCCCGGCACCGGCAACGGCTTTGCCGAACTGGCCGCCTATGACAGCGACGGCAACGGCTGGATTGACGAGGCGGACCCGGTCTTTCAGCAGCTGCAGGTATGGACCCCGTCGGCGGATGGCGCCGAGGGCGCCGGCAGCCTGGGCACCGTGCGCTCCACCAGCGCCTACCTGCGGGAAAACGGCAGCGTGGGCACAGTGCAGCAGGTGGATCTGACCGTCTGACGATATTGCAGCGACAGCCCGCTACTATGATTTTTATAGCTTCACAAGCATGAAACACTAGCGCTTGATGGCAATTGTCGATATGCGCTGAGTGTTGTACTGCCGAATTCGAGAAATCAACGACTTGGAACAACACCAAGGGCCTACCTTTGTACTTTCTATTCCTTCAGTGTTGTACTTTCTCGGGCGTTTCTCACTGAGTCTTGTATTTTTTCCAGTCGGGCCGTTCGGTACGCAGTCAGCTCGGGATCTGTCTACTCAGCGCCGCGCCTAAACGCTTGACGCGAAGGGCAGCGATTTGGCCATGCGGCGGCTTCAGGCTGATTGCTGACGCTCAACCCGCGGACGTTGAACGACTGCTGTGATCGAGAGCAGACAGTGAAGAACATCACAGGGCGTTTTTCTGAACCGCAAGAACTTACACAGCTAGCGTGGTCACTCGTGGACAACGGCATGTAGAAGGCGCATGGTCTTTGTCCCCCCACTCGATGGGAGACCATCATGGAATCCGTTGCAGCCGTCGTACATCGCGAGCCCTGGAACAAGGGAAAGATCGTTGGTCAGAAGGCGCCCTTCAAGCCCAAAGATATTTGGGCACTGCGTGTGCGCCTCCAGATGGAGAACCGGGTGCGCGAGCTTGCGCTCTTCAATCTTGGAATAGACAGCAAGCTGCGCGGATGCGACTTGGTCGCCCTGAAGGTACGCGATGTTTGCCATGGGGACCAAGTCGCATCGCGAGCAACGGTCATGCAGCACAAAACTCATCACCCCGTCCAGTTCGAGCTGACGGCGACCACTCGTGAAGCGCTTCAGCAATGATCAAGACCTCCAAGCTGAAATTAGAAGACTTTATCTTTCCGAGCCGACTTCACAAGTCGCCGCATCTCGGGACGCGTCAGTACGCCCGAATTCTTGAGCGCTGGGTGTTGCAGCTAGGTTTGGATCCAGCAGAGTATGGAACGCACTCCATGCGACGAACCAAGGCTACGCTCATTTACCGCAGAACGAAGAACCTACGTGCAGTCCAGTTACTGCTAGGCCACTCAAAAATCGAGTCAACTGTCCGCTACCTTGGTATTGAGGTCGACGATGCTCTTGAGCTATCCGAACAGACCGAGATTTGAGTTGAGAAACCACCAAACTTCCATCTGGGGCGGTTAGGCTATGGGTCTTAGACCGCCGAGAGCTGGGGGATCACGACGGACATCCTGCGGCCAGGAGCAGCCGACACGAGACTCGCTTGCCCGACGGCGTTCGTCTTGGGAAGGAGTAAGCGACCAATCTGCCCGCTTGCCTCTGTTCCATGGCGATGTGGTTGTGTCGCGCTGCGGGGACCGGCCGAGCAACCGCGGTGTTTTCCGCCCAAGCCTGCCTAAACCCTTTAATTGGCGAGCAGCACATCAACCTCACACTGCGCCGAACAGGCTGACCCGTGTACCGCAAATGCGGGATGGGATTTGCCGGTCGGGGTGGGACAATGGTTCGATGGAGATTCTGCGATGGCTGTGACCGTTCTGATCGTCGAGGATGAACCGGCGTTCCTCAAACTTTTTTCCGATGCCGTGCTTGCCGAGCCGCGGCTGCAACTGGTGGGCGCCGTGGGGACGGTCGCCGCCGCCCGCGCACTGATCGACGTCTCCGCGCCCGACGTGGTCGTGACGGATCTGGGCCTGCCGGACGGCAGCGGGGTGGACGTGGTGCGCCACGCGGTGCAGCGCAAGCCCGACGCCGATGTGCTGGTCGTCACCATGTTCGGTGACGATGTTCACGTCATGGATAGCTTGGCCGCCGGCGCCACCGGCTACCTGATGAAAGACGCGATGCCCGGGCGCATCTCCGCGTCCATCCTGGAGGTCTATGGGGGCGGCGCGCCAATCAGCCCGGGCATTGCTCGCCGCGTGCTCCAGCGCTTTCGCGTAGCGACAACCGTCGCGGCCGTGCCGCCCACTGCGCCGGGCGCACCGGCGGCCGCCCCGGAAGCCGACGAGACAGGTGCCGCCTTGACCGCGCGCGAGACCGACATTCTCCGTCTTGTGGCCAAGGGCCTAAGCTTCGGCGATGTCGGCGGCGCCCTGGACATCTCACCCCATACCGTTGTCACTCACGTGAAGCGCATCTACCGCAAACTGGCCGTCCATTCGCGTGGCGAGGCGGTCTTCGAGGCGCGCCTGCTCGGCCTGCTCTGAGCGCAAAAGCATCAAAATAACGCCCTCGCTGCCGGATGCGCAGCGCCTGGGGAGAACCCGAAAGATGCTCGCTGCCTTGTCAATGCGTTTCGGCGCGGTCGAAACCCTGCGCGAGGACGCTGGCCTGATGGTCGCCCGCGCGCATGAGTGCGGGCAGCCCGTCTTGCTTTGCCATCGCAACGGCCTGAGTGGCGCGTCTGTCGCCGCGAACCGCGTCGTGGCCAATCGGCTGCAAACGCTCGGCGCCTTCGGCGCCCCCATTGCCTGGCACCAGGGGCCGACCGGCGTGACTTGGGTGGTCGATGCGGACGACGGCATATTCCTGGACGACTGGCTGGTAGCCCGGCCGGTGGTGCCGTTGCCGCAAGCCTTGTGCATCCTGCTGGACTTGGCACAGGCGCTCGATACCCTGCACCGCCACGGCATCGTGCATCTGCGCCTGCGGCCTGCCTGCGTGCGCATCGCGGGCGGCACTGAACCTGCCGATGTGCCCGCTGCGCGCCTGCTGGCCGTGGAGGCCTTGATGGCCGAGGAAGYGGCGCAGGCCCCGCCGCCAGAGCACCAGGACATGCGCTACAGCGCCCCAGAACTCAGTGGCCGCATGGCCGCCCGCCCAGACGCGCGAACAGACCTCTATTTGTTGGGCCTGATCGGCTGGCGGCTGCTGGCGGGCCGCCAGCCGTTCGACGCGACCGATCCGCTGGGCTGGCTACACGCGCACCTGGCGGTCCAGCCGCCGCCGCTGCGCAGCCTGCGCGCTGAAGTGCCGCAGCCGCTCGCCCAGCTCGTGCAGTCGCTGCTGGCCAAGTCGCCCGCCGACCGGCCGGCTTCGGCGCGTGCGGTGGCGAACGACTTGCAGCGCTGCCTGGATGCGCTGCGCTTGGCCCCGCACCTGCAAGACACGACCCTCGGCGCGGGGCAAGCGCGCTTGCAGTTGCCGCGGGCACTGGTGGGGCGCGAGGCGGAACGCATCGTTTTAAGCCAAGCGCTGGCGCGCGCCAGCCACGGCGCGGTGGAATCCATGGCGCTCACCGGCCCTTCCGGCATCGGCAAGACGGCCCTCGCTGCCGACCTGGAGCCCGACGTAATGGCACTGGGCGGCCTGTTTGCCATAGTCAAGTTGGACCAGTTGGGTTCTGCTCGTCCCTTCGCGACACTGGCTGACCTGCTGGAGGCGCTCGGTCAGCAGCTGCTGCGTGCACCGCGCCCAGTGGCCGCGCTCGGCCCGGACGGCAGCGCCCTGGCCGCGTTGTCGCCGCAGCTCGCTGCGGCGCTGAGCCTGAACTCCGCTGACAGCGAGGTTCCTTCGGCGCATGCGYGCCAGCGATTGCTCGCGGCGCTGGTGCGGCTGCTCACCGCGTTGGGGCGCGAGCAACCCGTGGTGCTGGTGGTTGACGACGTGCAGTGGGGCGACGCCGATTCGCTGGCGCTGCTGGCCGGGGCCCTGTCAGACCGTGCGGTGCAGCGCGTGCTGCTGCTTCTGCTGGAGCGCTCCGACACCGGCTGGACATCCCGAAGCGACGCGCTGCTGAGTCCGTTGCGTCCCGCCACGGTGGCCCTGCGGCCGCTGGACGAGACCGAGGTGGGCCAATGGCTCGATCTGGCGTTGCCGGGCGGCTTGCAACAGCCCGCAGCAACGCTGGAGCGGCTGACCGCGCGCAGCGCTGGCAATCCGATGCTCCTGGGCCAATTGGTCAAGACGATGGTGCTGCAAGGACATCTTGTACCCAGCGCAGGCGGCCCCTGGCGGCTGGACGAGCGATCCCCTGCCTGGGAGTCGCTGCCGGAATCCGTTCTGGAAGCCGCCAGCCGCGGCGTCCAGGCCCTGGGCTCAGCAGACGCCGAACTGCTGGCCTATGCCGCGCGCTTGGGCACGCGCTTCAGTGCCCAATTGCTGGCATCGCTGACCGGGCGCGACCCGGTCAGCACAGAACGCAGCTTGCGCGCCGCGCAGGCCCAATGGCTGTTGGAGCCCGTGAGCGAGGGCGGGAGCAGCCAGTTCTGGCGCTTCGCGCACGACCGGCTGCAGCAGGCGGCGTACGAACAGGTGCCAGGCGACGCCAGTCAGCGCCTGCACCTTCGCATCGGCCGAACGCTGCGGGACAGCGCCGAGCCGGGCCACCTCTTCGAAACCTGCCGGCACCTGAATCTGGCTGTGCACCTGCTGAAGCCCGAGGAACTTCCCGGCCTGCTGCGCATGAACCACGAGGCGGGGCGCCAAGCGCGGGCCCGCGCTGGCTTCACGACCTATGCCGCGCTGATGCGCTGCGCGGTTGAGCTGTTGCCTGGCTGCACGCTCGACGCATCCGAGCGCCGAGCGCTTTTGCATGATGCGGCCGAGGCGCTGCTGCTGGCACGCGACTTCGACGCCAGCGCCACCTGCCTGGAACAGGCCGAAGGGATCGTCGGCGATCCGCTGGCAACCGCACGCGGCGCGGAGCTGCGCATCCAGTGGCTGATCGCGCAGGAGCGCACCGAAGAAGCCTTCCAAGTTGGGCTGGTGGCGCTGGCCCGCATCGGCCTGGACCTGCGGCCCGAACGCGCGGCGGCCCGCTCCGTGTGGGAACTGCTGCGGCTCAAGGCAGTGCTGCGCGGCCGACCGCCAGCCACCTGGGCGGACGCCGAAGAGAGCCACGAACCGCGCCATGTGCAGACGCAGCGGCTGATCTTCGCCACCGTGAGCGTGTCACATGCTTACGCGCCATCGCTGTACGCGTTGCTGGGCCTGATGGGCACGCGCCACGCGCTGCAACGGGGTTGCACGCCATGGTCTTCTCAGCTGATGGCCGTGGCTGCCCATGTGCTGTCGGGCGTGTTCAGCGATGTGGACACCGGCCATGCGCTGGGCGAGCTGTCCCTGCGCCTGGGTGAGCGCTTCGGAACCAGCGGACTGAGCTTCAACCACCTGTACTTCGTTGCGCATCGGAAGATGTCGCTGACGCAAACGCTGCCGCAAATGCGGCAATGCTTCGAGCAGGCCGAACGCGCGGGCAGCTTCGAGATCGCGGGCTATGCGGCCGGTATGTACGTGGGCATGACCTGGAACACGCAGCACTCGCTGCCGGGGCTGGAGGGTGCGCTGCACGATGTGAGCGCTTTCTCGCGGCGCCACAAACACGACCTCTCGCGCGACGTCTGCGACGCCTATTCCCGGCTCCTGGCGTCGCTGCGCGGGCCCGCGCTGCGCGGCCCGCAGCCACGGATGCAGCCTGAACGCACAGACGGACCGCTGGCGCACGACGGCCTGATCGACCTGCTGCACGACCAGCTGTCGGTGTCGTTGAACGTCACCGTCGGCCACTATGGCGATGACGTTCTCGCCTGCAGCGTGCGCGTGCGGCGCAACCTGCACCGGTTAGCAGGCGGTTTTTCGGTGGCGCTGCACCACTGGTATGACGCGCTGCTGCATGTGGGCCGCCTGCGCGAGCGTACCGGCACGTCCTCGCTGCGGCTGGTGCAGCGCCACTTGCGCAAGTTGCGCGGCTGGGCGAAGCATTGCCCAGAAAACCATGCGCACCGCGTGCGGGCCATCGAGGCGGACCTGGCCGCGCTGGCCAACGCCCCCACCGCCGCGCGCCTGTACGAAGAGGCTGTCGCAATCGCTCTTCGCAACGGCTTCACCGGCGACGCAGCGGTCATCGCCCACAACTGCCTGCGCCACTGCACCCGCAGCGGCGACCCGCAAGCCATCCGCGAAGCGATGGAACGCGCTCACGACCTCTACACCCGGTGGGGCGCCACCGCCATGGCGCGCAATCTGGAAACATCCCTGCCCGCCTTCGCCTGGGCCCGAGAGCCTGCGCCTGTGCTGCCGCTGGACACCGGCACGCTGGTCAAGGCTTCGCAGGCCATCAGCGCCGAGCTGGAGATGAATGCGGTGGCCGACAAGCTGCTGCAGCAACTGATGGAAAACGCGGGCGCGCGCTACTGCGCGTTGCTGCAGGAAGAGCGTGGCCAGCTGCGGCTGGCGACCGAACGCGAAGGCGAAAGCGGGCTGGCCGAAGGCCGCACCGGCCAGCCGGTCGAGCAGACCCGGCTGCCCGTCGGCCTGCTGCGCAGCGTGTGGCTGACGCAAAAGAGCGTGGTGCTGGCCGACGCCGCCGGCAGCCATGCGTACGGCAGCTGCGCGCGCTGGCAAGGTGCTTCGGCGGTGTCTGTGCTGTGCGTGCCCGTCGTCGCTGCGGGCGAAACGGTCGGAGTGCTGTACCTGGAGAATGAACTCATCGCCGGTTGCTTCACACCCGACCGCGAAATGCTGGCTCACCTACTGGCCTCGCAGACCGCCATCGCCATGGCCAACGCGCGCCTCTTCCAGGACCTGGGCGCCGCCCACGACGGCCTGCGGCAGGCCAACGCCCAACTGGAAGAGCGCGTGGCCGAGCGCACGCGCGCGCTGGAAGAAAACCATGCGCGGCTGCGCCGGCTGGAACGCCAGCACGCCGCCGACGAGGAGCGCCAGCGCATCATGTCGGACCTGCACGACGGCTTGGGTTCGCAGCTGTTTGTCACCCTCTCCCGTGTGGAGCGTGGCGAGCTCGACGCGCCCCAGGTGGCTGGCGACTTGCGCGCCTGCATCGGCGACATGCGCCTGGCGCTGGAGGCGATGAGCCCCGACGGTGAAGACTTTTTGCAGGCCTGGGGGAGTTTTCGTTTCCGTTGGGACAGCCAACTGCTCAATGCCGGTGTGGCCAGCCATTGGAACGACCAAGGCACCGGCGACAGCGTGCCGCTGGCCTCCACGACCGGGCTGCAGGTGCTGCGTGTGGCGCAAGAGGCGCTCACCAATGTCCTCAAGCATGCCCGCGCGCGCCAGGTCTGTGTGCGGCTCGCGGCCACGGACACGCTGCTGCAGCTGGAGATTACGGACGATGGTCTCGGCCCGCGCCCGGGCGGGGCAGGCCCCGGGCGCGGCCTGGGCAATATGCGCATGCGCGCCTCGCGCATTGGCGGCACGGTGACGGTGGAGGCTGCCCGCCCGGGGACACGCGTGCGATTGCAGTTGCCTTTGCGTTGACGCACGATTCAATGCCAAATCGGCCTCCAGCCCCCGTCCATCCTGGGCTGAAAGCTATCGAATCAGGAGCGTAGGCTCAGTACAGATAGACGGCCCCCGCGTTGGACGCCGAGTTGTCCGCCTGGTTGCCATCGATGCCGCTGGCCTGGCTGCCTTCGCCAGCGCCCCCTACCGCGAGGGTCGTGCCATCGGCCGACAGCGCCAGCCTCGAGCCGAAAGCGTCGCCTGCGCCGGTGTTGCTGGCCTTGATATAGGCCTGCTGGCTCCAGGCAGCACCCGTGCGGGTGAACAGGTAGACGGTGCCGGCATTGGCGGCCGAGGTGTCGGCCTGGTTGCCGTTGATACCGGTCGCGCCGCTGGTTTCGAACCGGGCCCCGACCGCCAATTTGTTGCCGTCGGAGGTGAGCGCGAGGCCCCGGCTGAACTCGGCGTTCGCCCGGGTGTTGCTGGCCTTCACATAGGCTTGCTGGCTCCAGGCGCCGGCGGCGCGGGTGAACACGTAGACCGCGCCCGAATTGTTGGCGCTGGTGTCGGCCTGGTTGCCATCGATGCCGGTTGCGTTGCTGGATTCGCCCCAGGAGTCCACGGCCAGGGTGCTGCCGTCGGCGGACAGCGCCACATTCAAGCCGAAAAAAGCATTCGCCCTGGTGTTGCTGGCCTTCACATAGGCCTGCTGGGTCCAGGTGGCCCCCGTGCGCGTGAACACGTACACCGCGCCGGCGGCGTTGAGGGAAGTGTCGGCCTGGTTGCCGTTGATGCCGGTGGCATTGCTGTCCTCGGCGTACGCACCCACGGCCAGCGTGGTGCCGTCGGCGGACAGCCCCACGGTGACTCCAAACTCGCTATCCGCCAGCGTGTTGCTGGCCTTCAGATAGGCCTGCTGGCTCCAGACGGTACCGCTTCGCGTGAAGACGTAGACCGCGCCGGCGAAGGTCATGCTCGTGTCGGTCTGGTTGCCGTTGACGCCAGTCGCATTGCTTGATTCTTGAGGGGCACCTATCGCCAGGGTATTGCCGTCGGCCGCAAGTTGCAGGTGGTAGCCGAAAGCACTGCTCGCCCGCGCGTTGCTGGCCTTCACATAGGCCTGCTGGCTCCAGGTTCCCGCCGTGCGCGTAAAGACATAGGCCGCGCCGGCAAAGACGGCCGAGTCGTCCGCCTGGTTGCCGTTGATGCCGGATGCGATGCTGCGTTCACGGTGCGCGCCCACGGCCAGCGTGCTGCCGTCCGCCGACAGCGCGACGCTGGAGCCGAAAAAGTCGCCGCTATCGGTGTTGCTGGCTTTCACATAGGCCTGCTGGCTCCAGCCCGCCCCCGTGCGCGTGAAAATGTAGACCGCGCCCGAGGAGCCAGTGTTGTCGTTCTGGTTGCCGTTGATGCCCGTGGCATGGCTCTGCTCCTGGTGCGCTCCGACCGCGAGCGTGCTGCCGTCGGCGGACAGCGCCACCGAACTCCCGAAGTTATCGGCCGCATCGGTGTTGCTGGCCTTGAAATACCCGATGGCCTGGTTGACACTGGGCGTGATGGCCGCGGTGGATGTGCTGCAACCGCCGCTGTTGCAAGCCTGCACGGTGTACTGGGCATTCAGGCGCGTGTGCAGCAGGCTGCTGACGGCATGTGTGTACGTGTTGGCGCTCAAGTTGCCACCAATTTGYGCACTGGCCATGGGGCCAGGGCCGTCCGGGTCTTCGAACAACTTGTAGCTCACCGTGCCGCCGCCTATCGGCGCGGTGACTGCGCCCCAGGCCAGGATGAAGCGCTTGACACCGTAGGTCATCATCAGGCCGGTGGGGACGGCCGGAACTGGTATCGGTGGCACCACCACCACAACTGCCGTGCAGCTGACCTGGATGTTGCCCACATCCGCGTTGGCTGTGCCGCTGCCGCCCGTGACGCTGCAGGTCTGGTCGGCGCTTTGGTCAAAGACGCCCACGCTGTAGCTTCCGCCTTGCAGCACGGGCTGTGTGAAGCTGAAGGCGCCGTTGGTGTTCATGGTGACCGTGTCACCGTTGCTGGCATTGCGGATGGCCACGACGCCCACGTTGCCGCTGACCGTGCCGCTCAGCTTGAAGCTGGAAGCCGCACAGATGATCGTGATCCCACCCGTGGTGGCTACGGTGCAAGTCTGTCCTGTGGGTGCCGTCTTCACGGTGATGGTGTAGGTGCCGACCACCGGTTCGGGGAACTGGAAGCTGCCGTCGGCGTTGACTGTCGTCTCTTGAATACCGTCTTGCGCGTTGAGCTGCAGCACCATGGTCTTTCCGGTGCCCAGGCCGGCGATGGTGCCGCTCACCACCTTCGCCTCCGGCGCGATGGTGTTGTCCGCGCAGTTGACGCTGATGTTGTTGACATCCGCGTTGGCGGTTCCGGTGCCATTGCTGACCGTGCAGGTCTGCCCCGAAGGCTGTGCCTRCACGCGCAAGCTGTAGGCCGTGCCTGCGGGCATGCTCAGGCTGTAGCTGCCGTTGGCGCTCAAGCTGGCAGTCGGCCCGCTCGCATCGGCGATCACCACACTCTTGCCCGCCCCCAAGCCGGCGAGCATGCCGCCGACGTTGACCTTCGCTACCGCGGGCGCGTCACCATCGCCTCCCCCGCCGCACGCGGCAAGAAGGATCGAAACAGCGGTGCAAAGTGAAAGTAAAAAGCGGCGCATGGCATTCATCTCCAACGAGTGAACGCGATGCTAGGGACGCCACGACCTGTTGAATATCCCGCGAACACGGTACGCCAGCCGAGCTCGATAGATAGCGGCTCAATGTTAGTCATCGTCACCAACAGCCAGGTGCAAGTGAACTTCGTGGTTTTGCTGATTTTGAAGATGAACTGGGCAACTCAAGGCTGGTGCACACACTTACCTGGCTGCGCTTACCGCCAATCTCGGGGATACACGCGATTACCGACGCGTCCTGAAAGGGGGCTTCCCCCAAGGCTTTTGTGTGCGACATTCCGCTGGAAGCCCTATCCCGGCGCGGTGACTGAATTTTTCGGCATCGCCCTTGGGTCGATTTTCCATGAACTGCTGGAGGGGCCTAACTATGCCCCGGATAGGAGGCGTGGGTCTCGCTTCAGTCTTCGGGTGCCGCTGGAGTCAGCTTGCATCATTGGACACTGCCACCCGGCAATCACACGCGACCTGCAGGGGTGAGCACAGGGCGCCACATCCCTGTTACTTCAGATGTGACGCTTTTGATCGGGCTACTAAGGAGGGCCATGCCGTGCGCTTTTGACCCGCCTCGTCAGGCCGCCGAACCATGCATCATGGCGCAGTTGAGTCCGTCAGCGATCCCTACTGGCGGACAGCTAGGACGACCGCTTAGGGGGCTATTCCTGTCCGTCGCGAGGCGCCCCCCAGGGACCGCAATCGCTGCATTGCGGTCGCCTAGCGCCAGTTCTTAGAACACTTCAAGCGACCTAGCGCTGATGGACCTAAAACAAATCGTTGCGACTGTCGAGAGCCCAGATCTTCTCCAACAGGGCCCTAGCTTTAGTTGCACCAATGACCGGTTCTGCAAGCTCCAAGAATTTGCCTTCAAGTTMGGCATCTGTGAGAGCCAGCTCAGGATCTCCCTTGCGGTTGGGCTGCAAATGTGTAAGCCGACGACCATCCACAGTCTCTATCTCGATGCGGGCGGAGCGCTGCCCTGGGAATGCTGCGTCAAGAGCCGGATCCACCTCAACAGTCATACGCTCCATCAGAGCGCGTGTACGTACATCATCCAGTCGATCTGGCTCGTAAGCCGCCAAGCGAACGCTGCCATGTGACAGCGCAGTGGCGACGACATAGGTCAGGCTGAATCGCGCTTCGTTGGCCGTTGTGGGGCGGGTGTAGCAAGCAATGTCCAGGGCGGGGCGGTAGGTTGCAACCCGCACGCTCTTGATTTCGTCCGCCCGAAGATTGTGGCGCTCTCGCAGCTCCAGCGCGCCATCAATGGCTGCAAACGTGTGTCCGCAGCCAATGTGGTTTTTGAAGGTCAGTCGAGTGATGTGGAAATCTTGACCCAGCGTTACGCCGATGGTCGACCAATCCGGGCCGTTGCTCATGGCTTGCCCCAGCCCGACTTCTCCATCCAGTACATCCAACGATCCGGTCAGGCCCTGCGAGGCCAATTGCGCTGCCAACAAGCCAGCCTCTGCGGCGCGCCCTGCGTGCAGTGGCTTAGACATCGAGTCCATGCGGAACGCCTGCTGAAGCCCTGCCGCAAACGTCGCGGCGGTCGAGAGCGCGTGGGCGAACGCGGTGCCGTCGAGGCGCATGACTCCGCCCACGGCAGCCGCCGCACCAAAACTGCCTACCGTGCCGGTGCTGTGCCAGAACTTGTAATGAGGTCGGCCCATGACCACCCCGATGCGAGTGGAGACCTCGTACCCAAGCACAACCCCCCGCAGAAAATCGAGGCCTGCAACGCCAAGGTCCTGCCCTGCAGCCAATGCGGCCGCGATGGTCGCTGCGCCAGGGTGGTACATCGCATCGCGGAAGCTGTCATCCACCTCGGCCGCATGCGCTGCAGCGCCGTTGATGAGCGCGGCCGTACGTGCCGTACTTGTACGTCCGTTACCTAGGAGGGATCGACCACGGTCGAGGTCATCTGCGAGGGTCTTCTCCAGGATAGCCACGGGCGGCGTATTCAAACCTGGGAACAAAGAGGCGTACCAATCGATCACGGCACGCTTGGCGTGGTGAATAACATCACCAGAAAGCGGCTGGCGCTGGAATTCGGTGGCATACCGTGCGAATACTTCTGTAGCGTGCATTTCAGGTTTCCTGACAAGGAGAGAATTTTTGATCAAACCAGTTCAATAACAGGCTGTTCACATCGCTGGCCGCCTCGTACTGCACCCAGTGGCCTGAACGGGGAACGATCACCGAAGTGCAGGGTCCACGGCGCTGCATGAGCATGGATGCAGTGGAATGTGGATGGGCCGTGACGTCATGCTCCCCCCAAGCAAGCAGCACAGGGCCTGTGTACCTTTCCAGCAGTTGTGGCAACTGAGAGGAACGGGAGATACGCTTACTATGAAACCGAGTCAGCAGGCATGACTGCGTATGGATCGCGAGAGCTGTGGTGTCGAGACTGTTGACGTTGTGGAGCATGTGCATCATCAGGTTGTGGCGCATAGCTGCGTCAAACTCCACCCAGTCCTCTCGCTCAAGCGCAGGCTTCCAGTTGCGGAGTTCGCCCTTGGGACGGCGTTTACTTCCATGGCCTGCAGGCCCCAGCAGCGCAAGGCGTGAAATGGCACCGCGTTCGACTGACAGCCCGGCAGCGACCAGACCGCCAAAAGAGAATCCAGCCACACCTACCGGAGTATCCGGCCCCACTAACCGATCAAGAGAATGGCCGACCAGAGCCACCATCGCCTCAAGCGTGTGATCCGCCGGTAAGGATGAATCGCCATAGCCTGGCAGATCGGGCACCCAAACCGTATGGCGCGTGGCAAGCACCTCCACGTTACGTGCCCAATGCCGCCAGTTGCCATGCCCGCCATGCAGCAGCACTATTGGAGGCCCTTCCCCCCATCGACGCCAAGTCATTTGCAGTATCGAACCGGCCAGAGGCACCTCTTGGCGGACCGCCGAGCGCTCCAGGTCGGCCAGCAGAAGCGCATCGGGTGGTGCGAATGAAAGGGCGGCTGCCATCGCTCAATCCACCTTGATGGACTGCTCTTTGACGACCTTGCGCCACTTGACAACTTCAGCGCGCACGATGCGCGCGGTTTCCTCGGGTGGGTCAAGGGTAACGGCCAGCCCTTCTGCTTGGGCCCGTTGGCGAAATGCGTCTGCTTCAGACGCGCGTTTAAACGCCGCGTAGAGTTGGTTCACAACCGGCGCTGGCGTTCCAGCAGGCGCGAAAATTCCGTACCAGACATCCGCCTGGTAACCCGTTACACCGGCCTCTGCAAAGGTGGGCACATCGGGCAGCAGCGGCGAACGTTTGCCGCTGGTCACACCCAAAGCTCTTAGCTTTCCACTGGCGATGAACGGGGCGACGCTGGGCAGAGTGCCAAAACCCACATCGATCTGGCCGGCTAAAACGTCCGTCACCAGCGGGCTCGCGCCTCGGTACGGCACGTGAATGACATACATGTTGGCCATGCTTTTGAGCAACTCCGCAGCCAAATGCGTGGAAGTGCCGTTCCCGGCCGAACCATAGGCCACCTTGCCTGGATGGGCCCTGGCCTGCGCAAGGAAGTGGGCGGCCGACTTCAGCGGACTGTCTGACCGAACCACCGCGACATTGGGTGCGCGCCCCAGCAAGGTGATGGGCGCGAACGCGGAGTCTGCTGCATAAGGCAATTTTGCGAATAGGCTAGGCACGATTGCGACAGCGCTAGTGTTCAACAAGAGCGTATGCCCATCGGGCGGGCTTTTCGCGACGAAGTCGTTGCCGATGACCGTACCTGCACCCGCCTTGTTTTCCACAAGCACCGGCTGGCCAAGCTCTCGCGAGAGTGCTTCACCCAGTGTGCGCGCCATGGCGTCTGTGCCACCTCCCGCGGGAAACGGAACCACAAGGCGGATGGGTTTGCTGGGGAACGTCTGTGCAACCACGGCAGAAGTTGCCAAGGCCAGCCACAGGATTCCCAGACCTGACATCCATTTGCGGACCATCCGATTCATCTTGTCTCCTTGTTCTTGTCTTGCGCGATGAAGGTTGTGCCCAAGAGCATCGTCTGAAGGCTGTCATAGCCTCCTGCGCGCGTCAGGCTCAGGGGAGGCTCACACTCTCTCCAAGATCAGCGCGATGCCCTGCCCCACTCCAATGCACATCGTGCAAAGCGCGTACCGGCCGCCCGTGTCGAGAAGCTGGTTGACGGCAGTAGTGGCCAATCGGGCGCCAGAAGCCCCCAGCGGATGCCCCAGGGCAATGGCGCCCCCGTTCGGATTCACGCGTGGGTCATCGTCCTCCAAGCCCAGATCGCGCAGAACTGCGAGCCCTTGCGCCGCAAAGGCTTCGTTCAGTTCAATCACGTCGAGCTGTGCCAGGGTCAATCCAGCCAGCTCCAGAACCTTGCGTGTGGCAGGTGCGGGGCCCATGCCCATGATGCGTGGCGCCACACCGGCCGTGGCCATGGCAACAACACGAGCGCGCGGTGTAAGCCCATGCCGTGCGGCTCCGTGCTCGTCGGCGAGCAACAATGCGCAGGCCCCGTCATTCACGCCCGAGGCGTTGCCGGCGGTCACCGTGCCATCGGGCCGCACCACGCCCTTGAGACGGCTCAGCGCTTCCAGGCTCGTCTCGCGCGGGTGTTCGTCGCGTGTGACCACCAGCACGTCGCCTTTCTTTTGCGGCACCGTGACCGGTACGATCTCGGCATCAAAGAAGCCGCGTTGCTGCGCAGCGACCGCCTTGCGCTGTGAGGCCAATGCCATGCGGTCCTGGTCTTCGCGCGATATCTTGAAATCCGTTGCCACGTTCTCGGCCGTCTCGGGCATGCTGTCCACGCCGTGCAAGGCCCTCATCTTAGGGTTGACCAAGCGCCAGCCGATCGTGGTGTCCTCAATCTTCGCCGCGCGCGAGAAAGCACCCTCGGCCTTGCCCATCACGAAGGGCGCACGACTCATGCTTTCCACGCCCCCCGCCAACATCAGGCTGGCCTCTCCAGATTTGATGGCCCTTGCGGCTGTGCCCAGTGCATCCAGCCCCGAGCCGCACAACCGGTTGACCGTGCTGCCGGGCAGGCCCACGGGAAGTCCCGCCAGCAGGGCGGACATGCGGGCTACGTTGCGGTTGTCTTCTCCAGCCTGGTTGGCGCAACCGTAGACGATATCGGCCACGGCCTCCCAATCCAGGTTTGGATGGCGCGCCATCAAGGCCTGAAGGGGTACGGCGCCCAGGTCGTCGGCGCGCATGGATGACAGGCTACCGCCATAGCGTCCGAAGGGGGTGCGAACAGCGTCGCAGATGAAGGCATGTCGGGTCATCGTGACTCCAGGTTGATGATGCACAGCAAGGTTCAATCGAGGACATGGCGAACGGCTTGTCTCATCAGCGTGAGCTGGCGAGTAAAGGGCGTGGGTCACCGATCCTTGATCCAGGGCCGTTGATCTCGGCGAGCCACGCGAAGTCAGCGCTCAGTGCAGTCTCGCCGCGCTCGCGGGCCCAGAACACCACGCCGCCTTCCCAACGCGGAAATCCGTAGCCGTTGACCAGGGCGAGGTCCACATCCGTGGCATGAGAGGCCACGCCTTCGGCCAGCAGCAGAGCAGCCTCATTGGCCAGCGCTAGCAAGACCCGGCGCACGATCTCTTCATCGGAGATGATGCGCGGCGTGATGCCCTTTTCCGCACGTGCTTGCTCGATCAATGCATGTACGGCCTCATCCACCATGGGCTTGTTGCCCTCTGCATAGCGGTAGTAGCCTGCGCCGGTCTTGCGCCCCAGGCGACCAGCTTCGCACAGCCGATCGGCGACGTGCACATAGCGCGCTGCAGGATCGCGCGTTGCAGCCTGGGCCTGGCGCATGCGCCAGGCAATATCCAGCCCTGAAAGGTCGGCCACAGCAAAAGGCCCCATCGAAAAACCGAAGTGCTGCAGCGCCGCATCGACTTGCTCAGGCCACGCACCTTCCTCGACCAAAAACTCGCATTGGCGACGGTAGGCTGCGTACAGCCGGTTGCCGACGAAACCGAAGGCATTCCCCGTCAGCAGCGGCAGTTTTCCAAGCTTCTTGGCCACTGCCAAACCTGTAGCCAGCGCATCGGGCGCGGTAGCCTGGCCGCGCACCACCTCCATCAAGCGCATGACATTGGCTGGGCTGAAAAAATGCAGACCAATCACGTCTTGCGGACGCGATGTAGCGGCAGCGATGGCGTCCAGGTCCAGATAGGACGTGTTGCTCGCCAGCACAGCGCCGGGGCGGGCTAGGCCGTCGATGCGCGCGAACACCTCGCGCTTGACATCCAGGTCTTCGAACACAGCCTCTATCATCAGATCGGCCTCGGCGATGTCATTCCATTGCAGACTGGTGCGCAAACTCTCCTGGCGCGACTGTGCAACGTCGGATGCCATCTTTCTGGCGCTCACGCGGGCGGCGTAGTGCTCGCGGATGCGTGAGCCACCGCGATCCAGTGCGCCACCATCCTGCTCCAGCAGCAGCACCCCATAGCCTGCGTCCAACGCAGCGATCGCGATACCCGTTCCCATGGTGCCTGCGCCGATCACAGCGATGGTCTGCACCGTGCGGGTTGCCGCGCCCAGCAGCTCCGGGTGCTTGGCACTTTCGCGCTCTGCAAAGAACTGGTGGCGCAGAGCCGAAGCCTCTCGCGAGGTACGCAGCTGCTGGAAGGCCGCGCGTTCACCGGCCAGCGCAGTGTCGAAGTCTTGCAAGGCCGATGCCTTGATGGCGTCAATCGCCGCCACCACAGCCGGGCGATTTTTACCAGCCTTCAGCGCAGCCGCTACTGCATCGGCCACGGCCTGGGGTTCGCCTGCTAGGACTGAAAGTTCACGCAACCGATGCTTGCGCCCCGCCAGGCTTCGCGCATGCGCCACGGCCGCGTTGCACAGATTTCCTTCAGCGATCTGGTCGACAAGGCTAGCAGCAAGCGCTGCGGCCCCCTTCACGCGCTCACCGCTGCAGATCATGGCCAGCGCGCGTGGCACACCGACAAGTCGCGGTAACCGCTGAGTGCCTCCAGCTCCAGGAATAATCCCCAGCGTGACCTCAGGCAGACCCACCACTGTCTCGGGAGCAGCGATGCGCGCGTCACAGCCCAACGCCAGCTCGAAGCCGCCGCCCAGCGCCGCGCCATGGAGAGCTGCCACAAAGGGCTTGGGGCAGGCTTCTATGGCAGCAATCACCATGGGCAACTGCGGCTCTGCAAGCGGTTGCCCAAACTCGCGGATGTCCGATCCCGCGATGAAGGTGGTGCCCGCCCCGATCAGCACTGCAGCCACAATGCGCTCGTCGCGAGCCACCTCATCAATGGCGTTCAACAATCCAGCACGCACTGCGGCAGAGCCTGCATTGATCGGCGGGTTGTCGATCCAAATGACAGCCACGTCGCCGTCACGCTCCAGCCGTACCTGAGCTCTTGCATTGGCAGTCATCATGCGAGCACCACGACACCGTCGGCAGCACGAACGCCTTGGCCTTTGGGCAACACGAACACCGGGTTGATTTCGGCCTCGACCAAACGTTCGCCGAGCTGGGCCGCCATTTGCGAGAAAGCAACGATGGTGGTGACCAGTGCGTCAACGTCGGCCAGGGGGCGACCACGGAAGCCGTCCAGCAGCGGCCAGGTCTTAAGCTCCTGCGCCATGGCCAGCGCATCGGCCCGCGACAACCCACCGGTAGGTGGGAGCAGACGCATGGTCGTGTCCTTGAACAGCTCGGCSGTGAYRCCSCCCATGCCYAGCAGRATGGCGGTGCCCAGYGSGTCGCGGTGCATGCCMAGRATCAGCTCKGTGCCGCCRCCCACCATCTCCTGAACGAGAAATCGCTTGGGAAGCACACCCGCCTTGGCCTCCACTTCAGACCCCATTGCAGTAAGGCGCGCACCAATGGTCTCTGCCGACAGGTTGACGGCCACGCCCCCCACGTCGCTCTTGTGCGTGATCTCCGACGAGRGAATCTTCAGCACCACGCGACTGCCCATCTCCCGTGCTGCAGCCTCGGCCTCCGCAGGGGAGTGAACGATGCGTTCGCTCGCGCACGGCACACCAAAGCGCGTGAAAAGTTGCTTGGCTTGGTATTCGTCCAGGGAACCTGCTGGCAAGCCGTCTACCGACACCACTGCAGCAGGCGCGCTGGAATCGACCTGGGGTTTCAGCTCAGTCGCCTGGAACATGGCGCGCAGTGCAGCCGTGCAACTCTCAGCCGCCGCGAACGCAGGCACGCCGCGCTGCGTCAACAGTGCACCCACCTCTGGTGCATGGGGGCTGACGTAGGCGATCACCGGTTTGTCAGAGTTAGGCAGACAGTCCTGGATGGCGCCAGCCAGCAGCTCCGGCATGGCAAGGCTGGAGGAGCCCACGATGATGGTGAGTGCGTCATAGCTAGGACTCTTGAGCAGCACATTGATGGCTCCGCGCAGCAGGTCGGGCTTCAAACCTGCCAGCGTCACGTCGATGGGGTTGCGGTCCAGCACGGCATGGTCGCCGGTCTGCAGTGCGCGCAACGCCTCGGCTGTGGCTGCATCAGGCGCGGGGGTGTCAAAACCAGCCATGCCCAGATCATCGGACACCAGCGTTCCTGCACCTCCGGTGGAGGTCAAGATGGCGACGCGCTTACCGTGCAGCTTGCGGCCGGTAGCCAGAGCGGCGGGAATGTCCAACAAGTCAGCGAAAGTTTGCGCGCGGATTACGCCCACCTGCTTGAACAGCGCGTCATACATGCGGTCTGCACCAGCCAGCGCTCCGGTGTGCGACACAGCCGCTTTTGCGCCCGCTTCAGAGCGCCCGATCTTGAACACCACCACAGGCTTGCCAGCGCGCGCGGCCTTGAGGCAGGCGCTGCGGAACTTGGCGGGGTCGCGCACGGTTTCCACATACAGCGCAATCACCTTGGTGGCCTCATCATCGGCCAGGTGGTCGATGAAATCGGCCAGCTCCAGATCCACCTCATTGCTGGTGGAGATCAGTTTGGACAAGCCTACACCACGCGCCGCTGCTCGCGATAGCAG
>NZ_JBGFFF010000046.1:0-30411 GCF_056175785.1 Acidovorax sp. LjRoot204 | reverse complement strand
GCGCACATCCACCTGCTCGACAGCCGCCAGTACCGCAGCTGGCAGGCCTGCCGCACACCCGAGGCCAGCAGCGCACCCGCCGTGCGCCCCGCCGACTGCGCAGAGCTGGCCCAGCCACAGCGCAGCCTGCTGGGCAGCGCGCAAGAGCGCTGGCTGGACGCGGGCCTGGCCGCAGACACGGCCAGCGTACAGGCCACACGCTGGAGCGTGATCGCACAGCAGACGCTGTTCTCGCCGCGCCACTATCCCTCTGGCACTGTGCCCACCGACGCCTGGGACGGCTACCCCGCCGCACGCCAGCGCCTGCTGCAATCGGTGACCCGGCACACGCCGCGCAACACGGTGCTGCTGGGCGGAGACATCCACCAGAACTACGTCTGCCGCGTGCATGCCGACGCCGCGCGCGCCGACTCGGCCGTGGTGGCCAGCGAGTTCTGTGGCACGTCCATCAGTTCGCGGTCGGGCACCACGCAGGCCAAGGTGGACGCTATCGTCCGCCACAACCCGCATGTGCTGCTGGCACGCTGCGACCAGCGCGGCTACGGCCTGGCCGACATCACCCCCACGCGCTGGTCCACCACGCTGCGTGTGGTGGACGACCCGCTGCGCGCTGACAGCGGCGCCTCCACGCTCGCCCGGTTTGTGGTGGAAGACGGCCGCGCAGGGCCCCAGGCGGCCTGAGGCGACCTGGGAAGGCGTGAGCCGACCCGCCGGGCAGGCAAGCCTCTGGTCGTTGCGCCCCGCCAGGGCCCCGGGATGGCCTGTGAACAGCCGCTGACGGTCGGTAACAACTATCTTTTTGATAGCTGCTCAGGCATATTGCACTAGCGCTACCGCCGCAAAACACCTTCAATCGGTGCACAAACCCCAGGGGCAGCCTCCTGCACGCCCTCGCAGGCTGCAGCAAGGCCCCTTACCATGGCCGCTTCGCTGCTTGCACCCACAGGAGACCCGCATGTCACCCACTGCCCTGCCTGCCACGTCGCACCTGCGCCGCCCGTTCAGTCGCAACCTGCTGGCCCCTGCGGCCCTCGCCACCCTGATGGCCCTGACAGGTTGCGCCGGTGCGCCATCCCAGTTCGCCTACACCGTGCCCGCCCAGCCTGAAGGCTCGTCCGGCTACACCGAAAAACCGGGCTGGGCCACGGAGAAGTTTGCCGTGGCCGCTGCCAACCCGCTGGCCACCGATGCGGGTTACCAGATCCTCAAGGCCGGCGGCTCGGCCGTCGATGCGGCCATTGCCGTGCAGATGGTGCTGACGCTGGTGGAGCCCCAGTCCAGCGGCATCGGCGGCGGCGCCTTCCTGCTGCACAGCAACGGCAAGCTGGTGGAGGCCTACGATGGCCGCGAAACCGCGCCCGCTGCCGCCGATGAAAAACTCTTCCTGGGTGCCGACGGCAAGCCCGTGCCGTTCTACGACGGTGTGGTGGGCGGCCGCTCGGTGGGTGTGCCCGGCACAGTGCGCATGCTGGAGATGGCGCACAAGCAGCACGGCAAGCTGCCCTGGGCCACGCTGTTCCAGCCCGCCATCACGCTGGCAGAGGGCGGCTTCAAGGTCAGCGCACGGCTCAACACGCTGGTCAAGGCCGACGCCCACCTCAAGAAGGACCCCGTGGCCGCCGCCTATTTCTACAAGGCCGACGGCGACGCGCGCGATGTGGGCGTGAACCTGCGCAACCCCGAGCTGGCCGCCGTGCTGCGCAAGATTGCCGCTGAAGGCAGCAAAGCCCTGCACGAAGGCGAGGTCGCCCAGGCCATCGTGGACAAGGTGCAAAAGCACCCCACCAACCCCGGCAAGCTCAGCCTGGCCGATCTGGCTGGCTACCAGCCCAAGAAGCGCGAGGCGCTGTGCCACGACTACCAGGTGGCCAGCAAGGACTACCGCGTGTGCGGCTTTCCACCGCCCAGCTCCGGAGCCATCGCCATCGGGCAGATCCTGGGCATCCTGAAAAACACCGACGCCGCCGCCAAGCCCCTGCAGGACGGCATCCCATCGGCCGACTGGCTGCACCTGTACACCGAAGCCGCTCGCCTGGCCTTTGCCGACCGCGCGCTGTATGTGGCCGACCCCGACTTTGTGCAGCCGCCCGGCGACAGCTGGGACCGCATGCTGGCCCCCGCCTACCTGGCCGAACGCGCCAAGCTCATCGGCACGCAGAGCATGAAGATCGCAGCGCCCGGAAACCCGGCCGTCATCCGCATCAACCACGGAGCCATGCCCGACCAGCCTGAATACGGCACCAGCCACATCAGCATCGTCGATGCGTTTGGCAACGCGGTCGCCATGACGACCACCATCGAAGACCAGTTCGGTGCGCGGCAGATGGTGAAAGGCTTCCTGCTCAACAACGAACTCACCGACTTCAGCTTCGCCCCCACCGACGCGCAAGGCCAGCCCATTGCCAACCGCGTGCAGCCCGGCAAGCGCCCGCGCTCGTCCATGGCACCCACGCTGGTGTTCGACAAAGCCACGGGCGAGCTCTTGATGAGCGGCGGCAGCCCCGGCGGCGCGGCCATCATCCACTACACGGCCAAGACGCTGTATGGCGTCTTCAACTGGGGCCTGATGCCGCAGCAGGCCATCAACCTGCCCAACTTCGGCTCGATGAACGGCCCGACGCTGCTGGAAGAAAAACGCTTCCCACCCGCCACCGTCGAGGCCCTGCGCGCCCGGGGTGCCGAGGTGCGCGAGATGAACATGACCAGCGGCCTGCAAGCCATCACACGCGGCCAGGCGCATGGCAAGAAGCTGTGGATGGGCGGGGCCGATCCACGCCGCGAGGGCGTGGTGATGGGCGACTGAGAGCCAGCCCTGCGCGGCCCACCACGGTGCTGCGCGCCGAGTGCGCAGCCGCCTGGGCGGACATGGCGCGCGCCAAGGACGGACCCCGCTACAGTCTTGCCCCATGGATCTCCGAAGCCTGCGCTACTTCATCGCCGTGGTCGAGGCCGGCAGCCTCTCGCGGGCGGCGGGCAGCCTCTACATTGCGCAGCCCGCCCTCACTGCCCAGATCAAGAAGCTGGAGTCCGAGCTGGGCGCGCAGCTGCTGGAACGCTCGCACGCGGGCGTCACGCCCACACAGGCTGGCGTGCAGCTCTACCAGGACGCCCGGCGGCTTTTGAGCGACGCCTCGGCCATGCGGGAGCGCATCCAGCGCCTGCCGCAAGGGCCAGAGGGATCGGTCACGATTGCCGTGCCGTTTCTGCTGTCATCGCTGCTCATGGGCCCGTTGCTGGCGCACCTGAAGGACACGCACCCGCGCATTCGGGTGTTCGTGCTCGACGACCTCAGCCTCATGGTCAGGAAAGCCATGCTGGACCGGCGTGCGGACATCGGCGTACTGGTCGACGCCGCGCAAGTGGAGGGCCTGCACTGCCGTCCCCTGGTGCGCGAGGCCATGTACTTTTGCGGGCACGACCCCGGCGCCACGGTGCGTGCGCTGCTGCGCCCAGCGCCTGACGCGGCAGCCACAGCCCAAGCGCCTGCTGCGCGCCGGGCCGGCGCGCGCGCCACGGCAGCGCGCGCCGCCAGCCCCACCATGCGCCCCACCATCGACTTTGCCGATGCGGCCGCACAGCCCCTGGTGCTGCAGTCGCGCCGCTACACCATCCGCCAGCGGGTCGAAGAAGCCGCCGCCGCGCGCGGTGTGGCACTGAACATCGCCCACGAACACGACTCCGCGCGGGTGATCCGCTCGCTGTATGCGTGCGGGGGCGGCTTCACCTTCACCCCTGCCTGCGCGCTGGGGGATGCCCCTGCCTCCGGCACCGACTGGATGGTGGCCCGCGTGGTCAACCCGGAGATGACGCGCAGCTACACCCTGGCCACCGCTGCGGACCGCGAGGTGGACGGGGTGATGCAGGTGGTGATGGACGCCCTGGAGGCCGTGGTGCGGGAGCTGGTGGCATCGGGCAGGTGGGAGGCCGCAGTGTGACCCGAGTGACCGCAGTGACCTTGCTCGAGTCCGCGCAGTACCAGGACGACGCCGCAGCCACGTTTGCCGCGGTGGCCGCCCAGGTGGCTGCAATCGTGCCGCAGGCGCGCATCGAACACATCGGCGCCTCGTCCATTCCCGGCGCAGTCTCCAAGGGTGACCTCGATATCTGCGTGCTGGTGCCGCCGCAAGACCATGCACCGGGCGTGGCAGCGCTCGAGGCCGCAGGCTGCAGCGCCAAGGCCGACACCCTGCGCGCGCCCGATCTGTGCATGCTGCTGTGGCCCGGCGCCACGATGGACGTTGCACTGCAGGTGGTGGCCTGCGGCTCGCCGTTCGAATGCTTTCTGCACTTTCGCGATGCCTTGCGCGCCGACCCCGCCCTGGTGGCAGAGTACAACCGGCTCAAGCAGCGATTCGCATCTGAGGGGATGGACCGCTACCGCGAGGAGAAGGCTCGCTTCATCGCGCAGGTGCTGCAGGCGGCGGGCAAGCCCCTGGCTGCCGACTGATCACATTCCCATAAAGGCTCTAACGATTCCGCTTCAGGAGACACCGCCATGGCATCCACAACCACTGCATCGCCCCAACCCGCCTCCACCCTCATCGATCAGCGCATCGCAGACCTGGCCGACTGGCGCGGCCCGGTGCTGGCACGCATGCGTGCGCTCATCCATGAGGCCGCCCCCGGCGTGGTGGAGGAGTGGAAGTGGGTGGGAACGCCCGTATGGTCGCTGGGCGGCATCCTCTGCACCGGCGAGAGCTACAAGGCCGCAGTGAAGCTCACCTTTTTGAAGGGCGCCTCGCTGCCGGACCCGGCGCGGCTGTTCAACGCCAGCCTGGATGGCAATGCGCGGCGCGCCATCGACATTCACGAGGGCGATGTGGTGGATGCAGAGGCGTTCAAGTCGCTCATCCGCGCGGCAGTGGCACTTAACGCCGCCAAGCCGGCCAGATCCTCCGCAAAAAAGCCGCCCCCTCGTACGAAGGCTGCGTAGCTCGCTCGCAGCCGCACACGCAGTGTGTGCGGAAGGACGCTACCGCTCAGGCATCAATTTCAGTGATGCCTGACCATCAGCAATCGGTATTTCCCTGATACCCCGTCTTCTGGAACAGTGACCCCATGCCCCGCGCTCGACGGGGCCGGTGTTTCAGGAGACAGCCATTACCACCTCGCCCCCCATTCCCCCGCGCGTGGTCGCCAACGTCGGCGCCCTCGTGGCGCGCAGCGCCCGTGCCCATGCCCGCCGCATGGCGGTCAAGAGCCCCGCACGCAGCATCACTTATGCCGATCTGGAGCAGCGCACCAACCGCCTGGCCAACGCCTTGCTCGGCCTGGGCCTGCAGCGCGGTGACCGCGTGGGCATCTACCTGCCCAACTGTGTCGAGGTCGTCGAGATCGAGATCGCCTGCTACAAGGCCGGGCTGATCAAGGCGCCGTTCAACGCCCGGCTCTCGCCCACCGAGGTCGGCGCAATCGCCGCCAACAGCGGTGCGGCGCTGATCGTGACCACCGCCGAGCGCGCCGAGACCATCCGCCCGCATGTGGCGCAATGCATGCCCGGCGCGATGCCCCGGCTGCTGCTGACCGACGATGCGAGCCCCGCAGGATACGAAGCGGCACTGGCCCTGGCCAGTGACACCTTCACCCCGGTGGTCGTGCGCGAGGACGAAGTCGCCGTGCTGCACTACACCTCGGGCTCGTCCGGCGTGCTCAAGGCGGCCATGCAGACTTTCGGCAACCGCCTTGCGCAGCTGCGCAAGTTCCTCACACGTTCGGACGGGCAGCAGCCCGGCCACATCCTGGGGCTGGTGGGCCCCATCACCCACGCATCGGGCATGCAGATGGTGCCGGCGCTGTGCCAGGGGGTCACCATCCGCCTGTTCAACGGCTTCGAGCCCCCGCGCTTCATCGCCGACATGCGGGCCGACCGCGTGACCCACACCTTCATGGTGCCCACCATGATCAACATGCTGCTGACCGAACTGGAGGGCCAGTACCGCCCCCTGCCCGACCTGCTGCGCCTGGGCTACGGCGCCGCCCCCATGGCGCCCGCGCGCATCCTGCAGGCCATGGATGTGTTCGGGCCCATCCTGCAGCAAGGCTACGGCGCGGGCGAGACGACCTCGGGCGTGTGTGGCCTGTCGGTGGAAGACCATCTGTTTGCCCGCGCGGCGCGGCCAGAGCGCCTGGCATCGTGCGGGCGCCCGTTTCTGGAATGCGATGTGCAGATCCTGGGCGACGACGGCCAGCCCGTGGCCACCGGCGAGATCGGCGAGATCGTGGTGCGTGGCGACGACATCTTTGCGGGCTACTGGCGCGCGCCCGAGCTGACGGCCGAGGTGCTCAAGGACGGCGCCTACCACACGGGCGACCTGGCCCGCATGGATGACGAGGGCTACGTCTACATCGTGGACCGCAAGAAGGACATGGTGATCAGCGGCGGCTTCAACGTGTACCCGTCGGAGGTCGAGGCCGTGCTGTACCAGCACGACGCCATTGCCGACGCCTGTGTGTTCGCTGTGCCCGATGACAAGTGGGGCGAGGCCGTGGCCGCGCACGTGGTGCTCAAGCCCGGCCGCGCGGCCGGTGCAGACACCACCGCTGCGATCGACGCGTTCTGCGCACAGCACCTGGGCGGTTTCAAACGGCCGCGGCGCATCGAGTTCGTCACCACCCTGCCCAAGAACCCCAACGGCAAGGTGATGCGCCGTGCCGTGCAGGCCCCGTACTGGGAAGGGCGGGGGCGGATGGTGAATTAGAGGGCATCCCCCTGAGCGGCTTTGCCGCTTCCCCCTTCTCTCTTGGCGCTTCGCGCTGCGGGAAGGGGGACGACGCCATCGCTGCGGGGCGGCCCTTGCTCGGCGTCCCTGGCCCGGGGCGCGCCAGTTTCCATCGGCAGCAGGTAGCAGCCAACCACAAGGAATACCGACCATGAACAACGACATCACATCCCCCCTCCCCGCGCCGCTGTTTCCCGGCATGCCTTTTGAGGGCTCGCCACAGGCGGCCGAGCTGATTGCGCGCATCAACGAGTTTCTGTATGGCGAGCTGGCCGCGCTGGCGCGCGAGCATGGCATCGACCACGAGCACGCGCCCGACAAGGCCTTGCTGCAGCAGGTGTGGAAGCGCTCGCACGCGCTGGGCTTTTACGGCATGACGCTGCCGCAGAAGATGGGCGGCCTGGGCCTGTCCACGCTGGACCATGTGCTGGTCAAGGAAGCTATCTACGCCAGCGGCTCGCCATTCGCTCCCCATGTGTTTGGCGAGCTCAGTGGCCCGCCACGCGTGGGCGCGCTGGCGCGCATGGCCACGCCGCACCAGATGCAGCAGTTCATCCTGCCGGTGGCCCGGGCCGAGATGGCCATCTGCTTCGCACTGACCGAGGCCGAGGCCGGATCGGACGCTGGCAACGTGCAGACGCGCGCCGTGCGCGATGGCGACGACTACGTCATCACGGGCGCCAAGCGCTTCATCTCGGGCTCGCCGTTTGCCGACTACGCGGTGCTGATGGCGTCCACCGCCACACACGACGACCCCGATCCGAAAAAGCGCGAGGTCACGGCCTTCTTTGTGGACCTGCATGCGCCCGGGGTGCGCGTGGAGTCGGGCTACAAGACCATGGCGGGGCAGACGAGCACGGGCAACATCGTGCTGGAGGGCACGCGCGTACCCGCCGCCAACCTGATCGGTGAGGCCGGGCGCGGCTTGGCGCTGGCGCTGGGCCGCATCAGCGTGAACCGGCTGCTGCACTGCCCCGCCATGCTGGGCCTGGCGCAGGTGGCCCTGCGCGATGCGCGCGACTACGCGCAGCAGCGCCACCAGTTCGGTCGCGCCATCGGGCAGTTCCAGGCCATCCAGCACATGCTGGCCGACATGGCGACCGACTGGGCCGCCGCACGCGGGCTGATGCTGGCCACGGCCCGCGCGATTGATGCGGGCGCCGAGCCACGCGCCGAATCGTCCATGGCCAAGCTGTTCTGCTCGGAGGCAGCCTTTCGCATCGCCGACCGCGCGGTGCAGATCCACGGCGGCGAGGGCATCGTGCAGGGCCGGCGCGTGGAGTTCCTGTTCCGCATGCTGCGCATGTACCGCGTGCTCACCGGCACGAGCGAGATCCAGCGGAACACCATCGCGAAAGAACTCATGGCATCCCCCTGAGCGGCTGCGCCGCCCACAGCGCGCCATAACAACCCTCACAGAAAATGACACGGAGACAAGACATGACCAATCAACCCATCCCCCACCTGCGCCGCCGCGTACTGCTCGCTGCAAGCCTGCTACCACTGCTGGCCAGTACATCCGCAATGGCCGCCGAGCCGTGGCCCGCGCGCCCCATCAAATGGGTGGTGCCCTACCTCGCCGGCACGGGCCCGGACACCACGGCCCGCATCGTGGCCGAGGCTGTGTCGAAGGAGCTGGGCCAGCCCGTGGTCATCGAAAACAAGGGCGGCGCAGGCGGCAATCTGGGTGCGCGCCAGGCGGCCAAGGCGGCGCCCGACGGCTACACATGGGTCTACGCCGGCTCGCCCATGGCGGCCAGCATGCGCATGTACAAACAACCGGGCTACGACGTCCTCAAGGACTTTCGCCATGTGATCGGACTCACCAGTTCGGACACGGTGGTCATCGTCCACGCGCAAAGCGACATCCGCAGCCTGGCGGACCTGCTGGCGCGCCTGCGTGCGCAGCCCGGCAAGCTGGACTACGCGTCGGGCGGTGTCGGCACGCCCTCGCACCTGGGGGTAGAGATGGTGCTCAGCGTCAGCCAGGCACAGGCCACGCATGTGCCGTACAAGGGCGCATCGGAAATCGTCAATGCGGTGCTGGGCCAGCAGGTGGCCTTTGGCGCACCCATCACCGCGGTGGCGTACTCGAACATCGTGGCTGGCAAGCTGCGCGCATTGGCCGTGACCGGGCCCGCGCGCAATCCCAAGCTGCCCAGTGTGCCCACGCTGGCCGAGGCGGGCCTGCCCGGGGTGGAGCTGACCTCGTGGGGCGGCGTCTCCGTGCCCACCGGCACGCCCGATGCCATCGTGAACCGCGTGCGCGCCGCGTTCGAAGCCGCCCTGCGCCAGCCCTCCGTGGTGACCGCGCTCGAAGAGCAAGGCGGCATGGTCAACCCGCAAGACGGCGAGACCTTCACACGGGCCTTCGGCAAGGAAATCGGCTTCACCGAGGCGATGATGAAACGCATCAGGCTGGAGCCGATGTGATGGCGCGAAGGGGTGAACGCGCCCACGTGCGCGGGCCCTACCCGTCCGTACCAGGCAACGCATTACTTCAATTTTGATAGCTGCCAGCGCATATAAATTGTGCGCTTGAGGCTTTTTTCATCTCAAAAAGGTTCCAAAACCCCATGCGAAACCTCCCAACGCTTGCGGTACTCGCCTTGCCACTCCTGCTGGGCCTGGCACCTGCAACCTTTGCGCAGGTGGCCGATGTCCGGCAGGACGCAACCGCCGCCACGCGTGCGCGCCAGGCCGCATCCCTGGGCACACTGGACGTGAACGCGCCCGCCAGCTTCGAGGACGCGCGCCGGGGCCTGATCGCCAGGCCCAGCGGCCAGGTGCGCAACGCACAGGGCCAGGTGGTGTGGGACTTTGATGCGCTGCAGTTTGCGCAGGGCGAGGCCCCCGCCACCGTGCACCCCAGCCTGTGGCGCCATGCACGCCTGAACCAGACGCCCGGCCTGTACCAGGTGCGTGAGGGCATCTGGCAGCTGCGTGGGTTCGACCTGGCCAACCTCACGCTCATCCAGGGCCGCACGGGCTGGATCGTGGTGGACCCGCTCACCACGCAGGAGACGGCGGCGGCCGCCCTCGCCTTCGCGCGCCAGCACCTGGGCGCGCAGCCGGTGTCGGGCCTGGTGTTCACGCACAGCCATGTGGACCACTTCGGCGGCGCATTGGGCGTGCTGACCGCGCAGGACGCCAAGGCACGCAGCGTGCCCGTCGTGGCGCCGATGGGCTTCATGGAGGAGGCGACCAGCGAGAACCTGCTACTCGGCCCCGCCATGTCGCGCCGCGCGGGCTTCATGTATGGCAGCCAGCTACCACGCGATGCGCGCGGCGTGGTGGACAACGGCCTGGGCATGGCCGTGGCGGTCGGGCGCATTGGCATCCTGCCGCCCACCGTGCTCATCGACCAGCCCACGCAGGCGCTCGACATTGATGGCGTGCGCTTCGTGTTCCACAACGTGCCAGGCTCCGAAGCACCGGCCGAGATGGTGTTCGAGCTGCCCGACCTGCGCGCGTTCGGTGCGGCAGAACTGGTCTCGCAGACACTGCACAACCTCTACACCCTGCGCGGCGCCAAGGTGCGCGACGCGCTGGCGTGGTCGCGCTACATCGACAGCGCCCTTGCGCACGCACGCCGTGCAGATGTGGTCTTCCTGCAGCACGGCTGGCCCGTGTGGGGCCGCGAGCGCATCGACACCTTCTTGACCACGCAGCGCGACACCTACCGCTACCTGCACGACCAGACGGTGCGCCTGCTCAACGCCGGGCTGACACCCGGCGAGATCGCCGAGGCCGTGCAACTGCCCTCCACGCTGGCGGCGCAGTGGGCATCGCGCGGGTACTACGGCACCGTCAAACACAACGTGCGCGCGGTGGCGCAGTTCTACCTGGGCTGGTTCGACGCGCACCCGGCCACGCTCGACCCGCTGCCGCCTGTGGAGGCCGCGCGCCGCTACGTGGCCCTGGCAGGCGGCGCCGACGCTGCGGTGGCCGCAGCGCGCCAGGCCTTTGACGCGGGCGACTACCGCTGGGCGGCCGAGCTGCTGCGCCATGTGCTGCTGGCGGACAGCAACAACGCAGCGGCCAAAGACCTGATGGCGCGCAGCTTTGAGCAGATGGGCTACGCCGCTGAATCCGCGCCCTGGCGCAACTTCTACCTGACCGGCGCGCAGGAACTGCGGCATGGCACTGCACAGCGCAACGCTTCAGGCCCACGCGCTGCGGTGGCCGACATGCTCATGCAGACCCCCATCCCGCAGTTCCTCGATGCAATGGCCGCCTCACTCAACGGCCCGCGTGCCGACGGCGTGCGCCTGGCCGTGGCACTGCGCTTTACCGACGCCGAAGAAAACCATGGTCTGTGGATTGAGAACGCGGTGCTGCACCACCGCCCGGGCACACCACCCTGGCCCGCCGACGCCACGCTGCTGCTCACCAAACCCTCCTTCCTGCGCCTGATGAACGGCCAGGCCACACCGCAGGWGCTGGCCGCCTCTGGCGCGCTGCGCATGGAAGGCGATGCGCAGGCCCTGCGGCAGCTGATGGGCATGCTGGACAAGCCGGTGCGTGACTTTCCGATCATGACGCGGTGATTTGAATGAAACAGGCCGCTAGCGCTTATAGATAATTCGCTCAATGCTCCCAAATGAGGAGCACAACACCAGAGCCATCCATCGATGRCTGGCTCCTCGTCAGCCCGGTGGACCTGCAACACCGCCATCGGCCAGCGGGCTCAGTGCGGTGTCGATGCTGAAGCGATTTTTGCCCGCCTGCTTGGCCGCATACATCGCAGCATCGGCCTGGGCGAGCAGCGCATCGGCATCGGTGCCATGGCGCGGGTAGAGCGCCGCGCCCACGCTGGCCGAGATGTGGGCAACAGCCCCCTCCAGCACAAAAGGCTGCTCCATCGCAGACAGCACCTTGCCCGCCACGACCTCGCAGTGGTCTGCCCGCTCGATGGTGGCCAGCACGATGCCGAACTCGTCGCCGCCCAGGCGCGCCACGGTGTCTTCGGCGCGCACGCAGTCTTCCAGCCGCCGAGCCACCTGCTGCAGCAGCAGGTCGCCCGCTGCATGGCCCCACTGGTCGTTGACGGACTTGAACCCGTCCAGGTCCACATAGAGCACTGCGGCGTGCCGCCCGTGGCGCCGGGCCGTTTCGAGCACACGCGCCAATCGGTCGTGGAACATCACGCGGTTGGACAGGCCCGTGAGCGCATCGTGCAGCACATCGTGCGACAGGCGCATCTCCAGCTCCTTGCGCGCGCTGATGTCCTGCGTCACCACCACCAGAAAGTCCGGGTGACCCTGGGCGTCCTTGACGAGGCCCAGCGCTTCGTACACCCACAACAGGCCGCCGTCCTTGCGCCGGTAGGCCTTTTCCATCTCGGGGGAGAACACGGGCGAGTGCGCCACCAGGCGCCGCGCCAGAAAGCGGCGCAGGGCTTCACGCTCGCCCTCGTCGCTCAGCGCAAACAGGTCGCGCTGGCGCAGCTCCTCCAGCGAATAGCCCAGCATGCGGCAGAACTTGTCGTTGGCACGCAGGATGCGGCCTTCGGGCGTGATGTGGGCGATGCCGGTGGCCGCCTGGTGGAAGGTGGCGCGGAACAAGCCTTCGCTGGACGCCAGTGCATCGGCCACGGCCCGCTGGCGTGCCAGCACCACAATGAGCAGCGCGCCAAAACACAGCAGCGCCACACTGGCCCCCGCGGCCAGGGCGAGGTAGTCAACGCGCCGCTGCATCACCGGCGCCAGCACCTCGTCGGAGGTCGCCCCCACCGTCACCATCAACGGGTAGCCCGCCATACTGCGGTAGCTGAGGATGCGCGGCACACCGTCCACCGCGCCGTTCTCATCGATCAGTTCGCCTTCAGGGTCTTGCGCGCGAAGCTGAAACCAGGGCAGGCCCCGCGCATCGCCACCGAAGCTGATCTTGCCCCCGGCCTTGCGGCCGCGCACCACGCCGTCCAGCCCTGTCAGCTCCAGCAGCCCCTGTGCGCCCAGGTCGGCCTGGCGGTAAAAGTCGGTGAAGTTCGTCGGGTCCACCGACATCACCACCACGCCACCAAAGCGACCGCCCTCGCTCATGATGCGCAGCGCCATCGGAATGCGCCACTGCCCCGACACACGGCCCAGTACAGGCTCGCTCACAAACAGGTCGTCGCGATCGCTGGCACGCAGCGCCTTGAAAAAGGCGCGATCGCTGTAGTTGACGGCCCCGGTCTCCTGGCTGCTGCTGACGATGTCGCCCTGCTCGTTCACCACGCTGATGATGGTGAACATGGGCTCGCGGATCACCCCCCGCTCCACCCAGTCGCGCAGGTCAATGTCGGTGCCCTGCTGCAGGTACTGCTCGCGCACAAAGGCGGCGACCTGCTCGGCCGCCTTGAGGGTGCGGAACACCTGCTGCTCGAAGGCGATGGCCAGGTTGGCATTGGACTGCATGGCGGAGGCAACGGCCTGCTCGCGCTCGAACGCCACACGCTGCAGCGTGACCAGCCACAAGCCCGCCACGGCAACGATGCAGCCCAGCGCAATCGCCAGGCTCAGCGGCGTGACAAGGCGATAGCGGCGACGCGGGGCCCCGGCCTCAAGACGGTCGTCCGCGTCCGGTGGCCGCGTGGTGTCATCTTTTTGCTCCATGCCCCTCGAAATGTAGCGGGGCATGTGCAGCAAGTCGACAACAGGATGGCCACCAGCCGCGGCCCACGCAAATGGAACCCTACGCGAGCCGCGCCAGCACCTTGGGCAGGCTGGCCACCAGCATCGCCACGCCCGACAGGGTCAACATGCCCAGCACGATCTGCCGGAACCGCGCGTCGCTGATACCGTGGTACAGCCGCGCTCCCAGCAGCACGGGCACCAGCATGGCGGGCACCACAATGGCCAGCAGCGGCAGCGCCTCGCGGGTGACCAGACCGGTGGCCAGGTAGGTGATGAAGGTCACCAGCAGCATGGCCAGGTTGAAGTTCTGGATGATGGCGCGCTGCACGTCCTTGTCCAGACCGCGCAAGGTGCACCACAGGGTGGGCAGCACGCCGGTGAAGCCGCCCAGGCCGCCCATCACGCCGCCCGCCATGCCCACCAGCGCGTCGGCCACGCGCCCGCCGCGCGTGATGCGGGGCAACTGCTTGGCCATCAGCATCGCCGGGCACCACAGCACCAGCAGCGTGCCCAGAATGACCTTGAACGCGTCCATGTCCAGCCGGGGCAATACGGCCACGCCAATGGGGATGCCCACCAGGCCACCCAGCACAAAGGGCAGCAGGCGCACCCGGTCAAACCCCCGGCGCACCGTGGCCGCCGCCACCAGCTGGCCGGTGAGCGCGCCGCACACCGCCAGCAGCGCGGCCAGGCGGGGCTCCAGCGTCCAGGCCCAGAACGACATGGCGACCATGCCAAAACCAAAACCCGACAGCCCCTGCACAAACCCGGCGGCCACTGCGCCCAGGGCCACGATCAACAGCACGGAATCCATGTCTCCCCCTCACTTGGTGTGAACGTGCGCATGAGTAGGCTTCACGCCCCACGGAGCTCCACGCTCCTCACGCATCTGCGCGTTCGGCCGGAGAGTCCATGAAGCGCAAGCCCTGCGCGCCCAGCCGCCATTGTGTGCGCTGGCAGCAGGGGCAACGCTGTGGCGACGGATCGCGGTGCCGGTTCAATACAGGGTGGCCTGCTGGCGCGCTGGCAGTTCGCGGTCGTAGGCAGCGCCGTCAAATGCGCCCTGTGTGATGGACGCCAGGATGGCGCCCGGGGTGGGCACGGGGCGCGGGGTGCCGGGCGGCACGGCATGCCACAGGCGCGAGCGCTGGATGGCGCGTGCGCACTGGAAGTACACCGCCTGCACATCCACCACGATCACACACTTTGGCGGCTGGCCGTTGACCACGAAACGCGCCAGCAGGTCGGGCGCGACGCTGATGCGCGCGYTGCCGTTGACGCGCAGCGTCTCGCCCACGCCGGGRATGAGGAACAGCAGCGCCACGCGCGGGTCGGCCACGATGTTGCGCAGGCTGTCGGCGCGGTTGTTGCCACGGCGCTCGGGCAGCARCAGGGTCTTGTCGTCCAGCAGTTGCACAAAGCCGGCGGGGTCGCCGCGCGGCGAGGCATCCAGCCCGCCGGGGCCGGTGGTGGCCAGCACGGCAAAGGGCGACGCCGCGATCATGGCGCGGTAGGCGGGGTGCACATACGGCAGCTCTTTGTGGACGGAGGCATCGCTCAGCGTGCCCAGCAGGGCCTCCAGGCGTGGCAGGGTGTCGATGGCGTGCTCGTCGCGGGCGGGTGTCATGGGGGCGGCTTCCTTCGGGTGGGTGGGCAAGGGAGCGGCCATGGTGCAGCAGGCCTGCAGCGCTGACAAACGACTTTGCAGCCGGTCATGCGTGCAAAAAATGCACGCATGGGTTTTGCGAAGGACTGCCTGCGATGGCTTCGCCACAGGACCGCGCCAGCAGCAACAGAAGCGGCGCGCACCCAGCCCACCGGCCAGACGCGCGCCGCCCCCTCGTTCAGCGCGCCGGGCGCAGCTTGACGCCAGGGAAGTCCACCGGCACGGCCAGCGCCACGTTCACATAGTTGGTGAACAGGTTGAGCGCCACATGCGCCACGATCTCGACGATCTGCTCGTCGTTCACGCCCTGGTCGCGCAGGGCCTGCACATCGGCCGCATCGACCTGGCCGCGTTCGTTGACCAGTTGCAGCACAAAGCGCAGCATGGCGGCCGTGCGCGGGTCGGCCGATTCGCCCGCCTGCGCGGCGGCCAGGGCCTCGCCACTCACGCCGGCCTTGCGGCCCAGTGCGGTGTGGGCGGCCAGGCAGTAGTCGCAGGCATTGCGGTTGGCCACGGCCACGGCGATCTGCTCGCCCAAAGCTGCGCCGATCACGCCGCCGCCCAAGGCGCCAAACGCACCCCACATGCTCTGCAGCGCAGCGGGCGAGTTGGCAACGGCGCGGAACATGTTGGGCGTGGCGCCAAAGGCTCCGTGGACCTGGTCGAGCACGGCGCGCACAGTGCCGGTGGCGGCGGTGCGGTCGACGAGAGGGACGCGGGCGACAGAAGGAGAAGTAGCGGACATGGTGTGTTCCTTGAAGGTCATGAAGGGTTGGTGAGAACTTGTGCCTGTTCTCGGCACCCCTGCAGTGTCCGGCGCCAGCGTGTACCATTGGGCACATAAAATCCACAATTCATACCCAATCATCCAAAACCATGCCACCAAGCGTTCCTACACCCGCGCAGGCCTCCACCCCGCTCGACCGGTTGTCGCCGCTGCTGGAGCGGTTTCGGGTGCGGGCGCACCTGTTCCACAACGGGCCGCTGTGCGGCGTGACGCACTTTGCGGCGGCGCCGGGCCGGGGCTTTTTGCATGTGCTGCGCCGGGGCGAGATGGTGGTCACGCACCAGCCCCAAGCGGGCCCGCCCGAGCGGCTTCAGGTGTGCGAGCCCAGCCTGCTGTTCTATGCCCGACCGCTGGAGCACTTCTTTCACAACGCGCCCACCGAGGGCTCGGACTTCACCTGCGCCGCGCTGGACTTTGACGGCGGCGCAAGCCACCCGCTGGCCCGCGCCCTGCCGCCGCTGGTGGTGCTGCCGCTGGGCGCGGTGGACGGGCTGCAGCAGTCGCTGGACCTGCTGTTTGCCGAAACCGACCGCCTGCGCTGCGGCCACCGCGTGCTGGCCGACCGCCTGTTTGAAGTAGTGCTGCTGCAGTTGCTGCGCTGGCTGCTGGACCACCCGCAGCAAGCACAGATGCCCCCCGGCCTGCTGACGGGCCTGGCCGACCCGCAACTGTCGCGCACGCTCACGGCCCTGCACGAGGCACCCGGCGAGCCGTGGAGCCTGGCGCAGATGGCCCAGCAGGCGGGCATGTCGCGCAGCGCGTTTGCCGCCCGCTTCAAGGCCGTGGTGGGGGACACGCCAGCCGACTACCTGGCGCACTGGCGGCTCACGCTGGCGCAGGCGCATTTGCGTGCAGGCCGGTCGCTCAAGTCCATCGCCCATGAACTGGGCTACGCCAACCCCTCGGCGCTGTCGCGCGTGTTTGCGCAAAAGCTGGGGATGTCAGCGCGGGACTGGCGGGAGGCGGTGGACGAAGGGCGTTGACACCCAGCCCGGGCAGCGCCGCAGGGGCACCCAGGAGCCCCTGGCCCCGGTTTTCAAGCCAAAAGCGGCGGATGCGCTAGTGGAATATGCACCAGCAGCTATTAATTACATAGCAAATAGCCACCCACCGCGCGCGCCCCCTCCACGAGGCGCRTCACGCCTTCTCAGACGTTGATGGCCGCTGCCGACCCGGCCTGCTTGCGCAGCTCGAACTTCTGGATCTTGCCGGTGCTGGTCTTGGGCAGCTCGCCAAACACCACGGCGCGTGGCACCTTGAAGCCCGCCAGGTGCTTCTTGCAGTGCGCCACGATGTCTTCGGGCGTGGTCTGGGCACCGGCCTTCAGCTCGACAAACGCGCAGGGCGTCTCGCCCCACTTGGGGTCGGGCTTGGCCACCACGGCAGCGGCCAGCACGTCGGGGTGGCGGTAGAGCACGTCTTCGACCTCGATGGACGAGATGTTCTCGCCACCCGAGATGATGATGTCCTTGCTGCGGTCCTTGATCTTGATGTAGCCGTCGGGGTACTGCACGGCCAGATCGCCGCTGTGGAACCAGCCGCCCGCAAAGGCCTCGTCGGTGGCCTTGGGGTTCTTGAGGTAGCCCTTCATGGCGATGTTGCCCTTGAACATGATCTCGCCCATGGTTTCGCCGTCCTGCGGCACGGGCAGCATGGTCTCGGGGTCGAGCACGCGCACGTCGCGCTCCAGGTGATAGCGCACGCCCTGGCGGGCGTTGAGGCGGGCGCGCTCGCCGATGTCCAGGGCATCCCAGGCCTCGTGTTTGGCGCACACGGTGGCCGGGCCGTACACCTCGGTCAGGCCGTACACATGGGTCAGATCAAACCCCATTTTTTCCATGCCTTCGATCATCGACGCCGGGGGCGCCGCGCCTGCCACCATGGCCTTGACGCCGGATGGCACGCCCGCCTTCATCGCCTCGGGCGCGTTGACCAGCAGCCCGTGCACGATGGGCGCGCCGCAGTAGTGCGTGACGCCGTGCATGCGAATAGCGTCGAAGATGGCCTGCGCGTCCACGCGGCGCAGGCACACGTTGACACCCGCACGCGCCGCAATGGTCCACGGAAAGCACCAGCCGTTGCAGTGGAACATGGGCAAGGTCCACAGGTACACCGCATGCTTGGGCATGTCCCACTCCAGCACGTTGCTGATGGCGTTGGTGGCGGCGCCCCGGTGGTGGTAGACCACGCCCTTGGGGTTGCCAGTGGTGCCGCTGGTGTAGTTGAGCGCAATCGCATCCCACTCGTCGGCAGGCAGGCTCCAGGCAAAGGTGGCGTCGCCACTGGCCACAAAGGCCTCGTACTCGATGCCTCCCAGGTTGTGCACGGCGGGGCCGTAGAGCGCGTCCTGCACCTCGATCACGCGGATGGGCGTGGTGCCCGTGCGCAGGGCCAGCGCCTTGGCCATGGTGCCGGTGAATTCCGGGTCCACGATCACGGCCTTGGCCTCGCCGTGGTCGAGCATGAAGGCGATGGCTTCCGGGTCCAGCCGGGTGTTGAGGGTGTTGAGCACCGCGCCCGCCATGGGCACGCCGAAGTGCGCCTCCACCATCTGCGGCGTGTTGGGCAGCATCACGGCCACGGTGTCGTTCTTGCCGATGCCGGCCTGGGTCAGCGCGCTGGCCAGCTGTCGGCAGCGCGCGTAGGTCTGGGCCCAGGTCTGGCGCAGCGCCCCGTGCACGATGGCCAGGCGGTCGGGGTAGACCTCGGCCGTGCGTTCGATGAACGACAGGGGCGACAGGGCGGCAAAGTTGGCTTCGTTGCGGGGCAGGTGCTGGTCAAAGATGGAGGTCATGGGTCGGTGCAAGAAGGTGAACTACACACAGCCTAGCGCCGCAGGCTGACACGAAAGCAACACGGGCCGGCGCAGGCGCGGTGTGGACTGCGGTGCGCAGCCTCACAACCTTCGCTTGTGGCTCTGCTTGATGCGGTACATGGCCGCGTCGGCGCTGGCCATGAGTGTGCGCGCATCCTGCGCGTCGCGGGGGAACAGGCTCAGGCCGATGCTGGCGCGCACGGCCAGGGGCTCGCCTTCGATGTCCAGCGGTGGCTCGAACGCGTGCTGCAGCTTGGTCACGATCTGCAGCGCGGCCTCTTCGGAATCCACGTTTTCGCACAGCACCGTGAACTCGTCCCCGGCGAGCCGGGCCACGGTGTCCACCTGGCGCACAGCGCCGACGATGGTGCGGGCCACGGCCTGCAGCACCAGGTCGCCCACGGCATGCCCGCGCGTGTCGTTGATGGCCTTGAAGTCGTCCAGGTCCACGAACAGCAGGGCACAGCTGCGGCCGCTGCGGCGCGACAGCTCCAGCACCTGGGCCAGGCGCTGCTCGAACATGCGGCGGTTGGGCAGGCCGGTGAGTGCGTCGTGGTGCGCCAGGTGGGCCATGGCGTCACGGCTCAGGTTCAGCTCGGCCAGCTGGCGGCTGATCTGCTGCTCCATGTCCTGGAAGCTGCGGGCCAGCTCGCCCACCTCGTCGCCCCGGTGCACCGGCAGCGCGCCGTGGGCCTCCCCGCGTGAAAACGCCTGCGCCGCCTTCACCATGGCCTGCAGCGGCTGAGTCACCAGGCGCGATACCCCGGCCGCCAGGGCCACACCCACCACGCTGAGCACCAGCAGGATCTTGAGGATGCTGCGCCCCAGGTCCAGCACCTCGCCCTGCACCACGGCCAGCGGCTGCGAGAGCCCCACGACCATGAAACRCCCCTCGTCCGCATTGCCAAAGGGCATGCGCACAAAGGCAAAGACACGCGCCTCCTCGTCGTCGGTGCCGGACTGGCTGAGTACCGCCTCTTCGGCACGGCCATCGACGAGCGCGGCCACCTGCGGGAACGACTCCTGGATCAGGATGCGCTGGCCCCGGTCAAAGCCGAAGGTCTGCGCGGCGTCCGGGTGCACCAGAAAGTCACCCCAACGGTTGCTCAGATAAAACCCGTAAGGGGTCGGCAGCGCCGCATTGAAGTTGTGCAGGAACGGCGCGGCCGCCACCCGCACCACCACCACGCCCCGCAGCTGGCCCCCCTGCACCACAGGCGACGCCATGTTGAACACGGGCACGGCCGCCTCCTGCGCGGCGTCTTCATGGTTGATGCCGAACTCGGACACATACACCTCCCCATCGGGCAGGCTGAGGGCCTCGAACACAAACGGAAAGTGCGACTTCTCCTGCAGCTGGTCATCGGGCACGCGCACCAGCTTGTCGCCCTGGCGATCGATGCGCACCAGCTCCAGCCCGTAGTCGCTGGCGCTGATGAAGCGGATCTGCAAATAGGCGGGATGGGCCTGCAGGTTGGCCTTGAACAGGTCGGCCAGCCGTCCCTGGTCTTGTTCGACGGCAGCGGCGTCGGCCAGAAAGGCTGTGTCGCGCGCCACCGTGCCAAAGCCCGCCTGCATGTGGCGCGCCAGCACCTGCGTGGTGGCCAGCAGCGAGCGCTCGGCCCGCCCCTGCAGGCGTTCGCGGCTCGAGTCAAAGGTGTAGTAGCCCGCCAGAATGGCCGCGAACACACTGAACGAGGCCAGCAGGGCCCCCAGCCTCAGCGCGATGCTCCATTTCACGCGTGCCATCGGTCAGAACCGGTTGGGTCGGTCGCCCGACACGATGCGTTGCCAGAGGCGGGCGCGCAGGGCTTCGTCTTCCACCGGCTCCAGCCACACGATGGGGCCCATGGTCCCCCCGGGCACATCGCCCGCCAGCGCTGGTGGCTCGTCCAGGGTGTTGGCCAGCCCTTGGCGCCGCGTGAACTCGCGGCTCACGGCCGGGTCGAGCATGTAGTTGATCCACTCGGCAGCCAGCGCGACCTGGGTGGAGCGGCGGGTGATGGCCCAGCAATCCAGCCAGGCGAGCGCGCCCTCCTTGGGCACCACGTAGCCCACATCCAGCCCCGCATCGCGCAGCTGCTTGAGCTGCTGCTGGCCGTAGTTGGCGTGCATTACCGCCACCTTGTGCTTGCGAAACAGCTCCACCGACTCCTCGGGCAGGCTGTAGAACGACCGCACATTGCGCCGCAGGGCCACCAGGTCCTTGGCCAGCGGGCTGAAACGGGCGGGGTCGATGCGAAACGGCGGCAGGCCCCGGCGCATGGCGGCCAGCGAAAAACCGTGGCTGCTGCCGTCAAACGCCAGCACCTTGCCCTGCCAGCGTGGGTCCCACAGCACGGCGATCGACTGCGGTGGCGTGCTGAACTGCTGGCGGTCGTACACCAGCCCCATCTCGGAGTAGGTGAAGGGCATGGCATAGACCTCGCCCCGCCAGCCAATGCCCGAGATGGTGTGCAGCTGGCGAAACCGGGGCAGCTGCCCGGCAGTGTTGCGGATGTTGCCGAGCGGCAACGGCGCGAGCTTGTCATGGAGGATCAGCCGCGCAATTTCCGCCGTGTTGGCAGCCACCAGGTCAAAACCCGGCCCGTCGGTGCTGTCCATCTTGGCGCGCAAGACGTCGTCCGATGCCACGATGGTGATCTCCACCTTGACCCCATGGCGCTTCTCGAACACCGCGACAAAGTCCGGGTCGGCATAACCCGGCCAGGCCAGCACCCTGAGGACCGTCGCGGCCTGCGAGGCCCCCGGCAGCCATGCGAGCCCCGCCAGCGCGAACAGCAGCACGGGCAGGCTGGCGCGCCACCCGTGCAGCGCCCTACCCGCCAACGCCCGCCCACATGCCGCGAACCCCATGCCAAAAGCCTTTCCAGCAATAACTGGTTACAAAGAGTTTACGCGGACAATAGGGCGCGTGACGATCCCTCAGTCTTTCATTCAGGAACTGCTCACCCGTGTGGACGTGGTGGACATCGTGGGGCGCTACGTCCAGCTGAAAAAAGGTGGCGCCAATTTCATGGGGCTGTGCCCCTTTCACGGAGAGAAGTCGCCCTCTTTCAGCGTCAGCCCCGCCAAGCAGTTCTATCACTGCTTTGGCTGCGGCAAGAACGGCAATGCCATCAGCTTTCTGATGGACCACGCGGGCATGGGGTTTGTCGAGGCCGTCCAGGACCTGGCCCAGAGCGTGGGCCTGCAGGTGCCCGATGACGACATCTCCCCGCAGGAAAAGGAACGCGCCGCCGCCGCGCGACAGAAACAAGCCACGCTGAACGAGGTGCTGGAGAAAGCCGCCGACGCCTACCGCCGCCACCTGCGCGAGTCGCAGCGCGCCATCGGGTACTTCAAGGGCCGGGGTGTCTCGGGCGCGGTGGCCAAGCGCTACGGCCTGGGCTACGCGCCCGAAGGCTGGCGCAGCCTGGCCAGCGTGTTCCCAACCTACGACGACCCGCTGCTGGAGGAAAGCGGCCTGGTCATCGTCAACGACGAAGACGGTGGCAAGCGCTATGACCGGTTTCGCGACCGGGTGATGTTCCCCATCCGCAACGTCAAGGGCGAGTACATCGGCTTTGGTGGCCGGGTGCTGGGGGACGACAAGCCCAAGTACCTCAACTCCCCCGAAACCCCGGTGTTCCATAAGGGGCGCGAGCTGTACGGGCTGTTCGAGGCCCGCACGCCCATCCGGGAGGCAGGCTACGCGCTGGTCACCGAGGGCTATATGGACGTGGTGGCCCTGGCGCAGCTGGGTTTTCCGAACGCGGTGGCCACACTGGGCACGGCGTGCACGCCAGAGCATGTGCAAAAGCTGCTGCGGTTTACCGACGCGGTGGTGTTCAGCTTTGACGGCGACAACGCCGGGCGGCGCGCCGCGCGCAAGGCCCTGGACGGCGCCCTGCCCCACGCTACCGACACGCGCAGCATCAAGTTTCTGTTCCTGCCCGCAGAGCACGACCCGGACAGCTTCATCCGCGACCATGGCACCGACGCCTTTGCGCGCCACGTGAGCGACGCCATGCCGCTGAGCCGCTTCCTGGTCGAATCGGCCAGCGAGGGCTGCGACCTGGCCACCGCCGAAGGCCGCGCCCACATGGCCAGTAATGCACGCCCGCTGTGGACGGCGCTGCCCGACGGCGTGCTCAAGCGCCAGCTGCTGGGCGAGCTGGCCGAGCTGACCCAGCTCAATGCCCGCGACCTGTCCGACCTGTGGGGCCAGGCCGCCGCCCGCGACGGCCTGCGCGCTGCACACCATGCCCCCCCGCAGCGCCACCCGCCCCGTACCGCCCCTGATGACGCCCCCAGTTGGGATGCCCCGCCCGACACCGATGGCTGGCAACCCCACAGCGAGTCGACAGGCACGGCCTACGACCCGGGGTACGGCAGTTACGGCAACCAGGGAGGCTACGGAGGCCAAAATGGCTATGGCAGCGGCGGCAAGCCCCCGTTCCGCAAGGGAGGCGACTGGAAAAGCGGCGGAGGCTGGAAAAAGCGCGACAAGGACGCTCCCTGGCCGCCCCAGCCCCGTTTGCCCCGCACGCCGGCCATGGGCCGGGCGGACCACGCGGCGCGGCTGCTGCTGTCGCACATGGCGTTTCTGGAAGAGCTGACGCACGACGACCACACCACACTGGCGGCCCAGCCTGCGCCCCATGGGCCACTGTTTGCGTGGCTGGAGGCGCAGTTCCACGAACATGGCCCCCTGGCCTGGGCCGTGCTGCGCGAAAGCCTGCGCGATCACGAGTGCGAAGAGCTGGCCGTCAAGGTGATGACCGGCTCGCATGCGCAGACCGAGGGCGAACTGCACGAATTGCGGCTGGAGCTGCGCGACCTGCTCACCCGCATGCAGATCGAAGACATCAAGGAGCAGCAAAAAGTGCTGGTGCTGCAGGTGGCACAAGACCCCTCGGCCCTGGAGCGTTACCGGGCGCTGTCCGAAAAGCGCAAGGAACTGGAGCAAATAGCGCCAAAAACCACTTGAATCGAGTGCGGGCGGTATAATATAAGGTTAGTTATTGGCAAGAGCGACAGCAGCACCTCCGAGCCGGGCCACCGTGACAAACGCGCACCTATGCGCTGATGGGCCCACTTATCGCAAGGACTGCACACCAAATGATCGCCCAGACATCTTGCCGCTGAGGGCTCCCCCTCAAGCGCAAAGCCCTCGTTGCTTTGCGTTGCCACCCGCGCCGGGATCTGAGGCGCTTGCGTTTTCTTTGTGTCCGTTTTTGATTCTGAGGTTGCTCCATGCCCGCTCAAAAGTCCGCGAAGTCGCCCAAGTCTGCCTCAGGCACCGCCGCAAAGGCTGTCTCCAAAACCGCGGCCAAAGCGCCGGCCAAGGCGGCCCCCAAAAAGGCCGCTGCCGCCGCGCCCGCCCCGGTCGCCAAGAAAGTGAAAACTGTGCCCGTGAAAAGTACCGCCGAGCTGATCAAAGCTGCCGATGAGTTGCTGAAGAAGAAACCTGCCCGCGCCAAGGCCGTCGCCGCAGCCGCCGACGACGAAGAAGCGCCCAAGAAAAAGCCTGGCCGCCCCGCCAAGGCTGCTGGTGCCGCCGAAGCCAAAGCCCCCGCCAAGCGCGGCCGCAAGCCCAAGGCAGCCGCCGGTGGCGATGAGAGCGTGGACGATACCGACCTGTCGGACATCGAAGCCGACCTCGAAGGCGAGATCGAAGAGACCCCCGAGGCAGCCGCCACGGTCGAGAAGGTCAAGCCCCTGCGCATGAAGATCAGCAAGGCCAAGGAACGCGCCTTGATGAAGGAATTCGGCCTGGACGAAACCGTCCTGTCCGAAGAGGACATGCAAAAGCGCCGCCAGCGCCTGAAGGCCCTGATCAAGCTGGGCAAGACCCGCGGCTACCTCACGCACGTTGAAATCAACGACCACTTGCCCGACAAGCTGGTCGATGCCGAAACCCTCGAAGCCGTCATCACCACCCTGAACGACCTGGGCGTGGCGGTGTACGAGCAGACGCCCGATGCCGAAGCGCTGATCATCACGGACAACGCTCCCGCTGGCGCCACCGAGGAAGAAGCCGAAGAAGCCGCCGAAGCCGCGCTGTCCACCGTGGACTCGGAATTCGGCCGCACCACCGACCCCGTGCGCATGTACATGCGCGAAATGGGCACCGTGGAGCTGCTGACCCGCGAAGGCGAAATCGAAATCGCCAAGCGCATCGAAGGCGGCCTGATGGCCATGATGGAGGCGATCAGCGCATCGCCCGCCACCATCGCCGAGATCCTCAACMTGGGCGAGGAGATCCGCGAAGGCAAGGTCGTCATCTCGACCATCGTGGACGGCTTCTCCAACCCCAACGAGGCCGACGACTATGTGGCCGAAGAAGACTTCGACGAATTCGACGAGGCCGATGACGACGACGGCAAGGGAGGCTCCAAGGCGCTCACCAAGAAGCTGGAAGAACTCAAGAAGCAGGCACTGGAGCGCTTCGACAAGCTGCGTGAGCTGTTCGAAAAAGTGCACAAGGTCTACGACAAGGAAGGCTACGGCACGCCCGCCTATGTCAAAGCGCAAGCCGCTTTATCGGCCGAGCTGATGACCATCCGCTTCACCGCCAAGACCATCGAGAAGCTGTGCGACATGGTGCGCGGCCAGGTGGACGACGTGCGCAAGAAGGAACGCGAGCTGCGCCGCATCATCGTGGACAAGTGCGGCATGCCCCAGGAGACCTTCATCAAGGACTTCCCGCCCAATCTGCTGAACCTGCAGTGGGTCGAGAAGCAGGCCACCGCCGGCAAGCCCTGGTCGGCCGTGATCGCGCGCAATATCCCACCCATCCAGGACCTGCAGCAAAAGCTGATCGACCTGCAGTCGCGCGTGGTCGTGCCGTTGGCCGAGCTCAAAGGCATCAACAAGCGCATGAACGARGGYGAAKCSWCCTCGCGCGATGCCAAGAAGGAAATGATCGAGGCCAACCTGCGCCTTGTGATCTCCATYGCCAAGAAGTACACCAACCGTGGCCTGCAATTCCTCGACTTGATCCAGGAAGGCAACATCGGCCTGATGAAGGCGGTGGACAAGTTCGAATACCGCCGSGGCTACAAGTTCTCGACSTACGCCACSTGGTGGATYCGCCAGGCCATCACSCGCTCGATCGCCGACCAGGCGCGCACCATCCGTATCCCGGTGCACATGATCGAGACGATCAACAAGATGAACCGCATCAGCCGCCAGCACTTGCAAGAGTTTGGTTTCGAGCCCGATGCGTCCATCCTGGCGGCCAAGATGGAGATCCCCGAGGACAAGATCCGCAAGATCATGAAGATCGCCAAGGAGCCGATCTCCATGGAAACGCCGATCGGCGACGACGACGACAGCCACCTGGGCGACTTCATCGAGGACGGTGCCAACACCGCGCCTATCGARGCCGCSATGCAGGCMGGCCTGCGCGACGTGGTCAAGGACATCCTSGACRGCCTCACGCCGCGCGAAGCCAAGGTGCTGCGCATGCGCTTCGGTATCGAGATGACCAGCGACCACACGCTGGAAGAAGTGGGCAAGCAGTTCGACGTGACCCGCGAGCGCATTCGCCAAATAGAAGCCAAGGCGCTGCGCAAGCTCAAACACCCCAGCCGCTCTGACAAGCTGCGCAGCTTCATCGACTCGCTGTAAGCCTCGCGACCCAGCCTTTACTGGCTCCAACGCCCTGCCCCGCACCTGCGGCGCAGGGCGTTTTTCATGGTGCGCTGATCGGCGCACCGCTCTGCACGGGGCCATAAACCCCGCGTTTACCCTGATGCCAGCGACAGCAGACTGACAGCTTGGCTGGCGACCATTGCGCGCAGCCCAGGTGGTGTGCAGGTCCCTTCCCTGTGCATGCCGCCACCGGCTGACTGCGTTGCTTCGGCGTGGCAACGCGCAAGCAACCCAGTCAGGGCGCTCCCGCAGCGGCCTGAGATCTGGTTCCCGACGCCCTTCCTGCCTTCCCTCTTGTCAAAGGACTTTCCATGTCTGCAGCCATCGACCGCCGCCGTGCCCTTGCCCAATCCGTTGCGACCGCCCTGGCCTGGACTGCGCTCGGCCCCTCCGCCTGGGCGCAGAGCGCTGCGACAGCAGCCCGTCCTGCCCCTGCAGCCGCCAAGCCGGCCAAGCTGGCGGGCACCGTGCGCATCGTGATCCCTGCCAATGCCGGTGGCGGCTGGGACCAGACAGGCCGAGCCCTCGGAGCAGCCATGGTCGCAGCCGGCGCTGCGGACCAGGTGGAATACGAAAACATCGGCGGCAAGGGCGGCACCATCGGCCTGGCCAAATACGCCGAAAAGTACAGCAACGACCCCAACACGCTGCTGATGGGTGGCATGGTGATGGTGGGCGCAGTTGCGCTGCAAAAGCCTGCAGTGGACATGACACAGATCCAGCCCCTGGCGCGGCTCACCAGCGACTACCTGGTGGCCGCTGTGGCCGCCAACTCGCCCATCAAGACCACCAAGGACCTCGCCGATGCGCTGCGTGCCGACCTCAAGGCCGTGCCGATTGCCGGCGGTTCAGCCGGTGGTGTGGACCACATCTACGCAGGCGTGCTGGCCCGCGCCGCCAAGGCCAACCCGGAGGGGCTGGTCTACAAACCCTTCCCTGGCGGTGCCGAGGTGGTCGAGGCCGTGCTGTCGGGCAACGCGGCCCTGGGTTTGTCGGGCTACAGCGAGTTCAACGATGCGATTGCCAGCGGCAAGCTGCGCGCGGTGGGCGTGTCGTCGCGCCGCAGCGTCTTTGGTCTGCCTTCGTTCCGCGAACAAGGGCTGGACGCCGTGATGGCGAACTGGCGGGGCGTGTTCACCGGCAAGGGCGTGCCCGCCGCGCGCGCGGCGGAGATGCTGGCTGCTGTCGAGGCCGCCACCCACCACGATTCCTGGCTGCGCACGCTCAAACAGAACCGGTGGGAACCCTCTTGGCTCACCGGCAAGGATTTGGCAGAGTTCATGGAACTGGACCTCACGACCGCCCGCGTGATGGTGTACCTGCTCAAGCTGAAGGCCTGAGAAGGTCTGAACACCCCCGCCGCAAGCGCCTCTGTGCACCAGCCGACCGGCCTGCTGCAGAACCTTTGGAGCCTCTGATGAAAATGTCCAACTACTCCATCGGCGCACGCATGGCCACGGCCCTGGGCCTGGTGCTGGCCCTGCTGCTGGGGGCCGCGCTGTTCGGCATTGCGGCTCTGTACCAAACGCTCGGCACCTACGACACCACGGTGCAACAGCGCGTGGCGCAGGAGCGCGCCGTGAGCCGTATGGAAAGCGAGTTCAAGACCCAGGTGCTGGAGTGGAAGAACACCCTGCTGCGTGGCGAGGACTCGCGCAAGCGCGAGTTGCACTGGAACGCCTTCCAGGCCAGTGAAAAACGGGTGGCCGATGCGGCCAAGGCGCTGGAGCCCCAGCTGACCGACGTGCAGGAAAAGGCGGCGCTGCAAAAGTTCACCCAGGCCCACGCCCAGATGGCGCAGGGCTACCGCAAGGGCTTTGAGGTGTTCCAGTCGCTGGGCTTTGTGCCCTCGGCGGGCGATGCGGACGTGGCCGACATCGACCAGGGCCCCGCCAAGCTGCTCACCGAGCTGAGCCAGCAGGTGGCCGCCAGCAGCGCGGCCATCGCCCAGGAGGCTGCGCAGGACGCCCGGCGCGCACTGTTGAGCAGCCTGGTGGCACTTGCACTGGTCACGGCGCTGGGCGGCTGCGCGGGCTGGCTGCTCACCCGCTCGGTGGTGCGCCCCCTGGGGGTGGCGGTGTCGGTGGCGCACAAGGTGGCGGCGGGCGATCTCACCACCCGCATCGAGGTGGAGGGCAAGGATGAACCCGCGCGCCTGCTGGAGGCCTTGCGCGCCATGCAGGACAACCTGGAAAACGTGGTCTCTGGCGTGCGCAGCAATGCCGAGGGCGTGGCCAGCGCCAGCGCTGAAATCGCTCAGGGCAACGCCGACCTGAGCCATCGCACCGAAGAGCAGGCCTCGTCGCTGGACGAGACCACCTCGTCCATGCAGCAGCTGCAGTCCACCGTGCAGCAGAACGCCTCCAACGCCCAGCGCGCGAACGAGCTGGCGCGCAACGGCGCCACTGTGGCGCAGCGGGGGGGTGACGTGGTCACGCAGATGGTGGAGGTGGTCCAGGGCATCCAGGACAGCTCGCGCCGCATTGCCGACATCATTGGCGTCATCGACGGCATCGCATTCCAGACCAACATCCTCGCGCTCAATGCCGCCGTCGAGGCCGCGCGCGCCGGTGAACAGGGCCGGGGCTTTGCCGTGGTGGCCAGCGAGGTGCGCAACCTCGCCACCCGCAGCGCCAGCGCCGCACGCGAGATCAAGCAGCTCATCCAGACCAGCGTGGAGCGCGTGCAGGCCGGCTCGGACCTGGCGCGCAATGCAGGCACCACCATGGCCGAGGTGGTGTCGTCCATCCAGGGTGTGAGCGCGCTGATGGAAGAGATCAGCCAGGCCAGCGCCGCGCAGACCAGCGACATGCTGCGCGTGACGCAGGCCATCGTGCGCATGGACGAGGCGACACAGCAGAACGCCGCCCTGGTCGAAGAAAGCGCCGCTGCCGCAGGCAGCCTGAGCGGGCAAGCGCAGCAACTGGTGGAGGCCGTGGAGGTGTTCCGCCTGCGCAACGCCCACCCCGCGCTCCCCGCGCCGCGCGCCTGACGGGGGTTGCCGCAAGGCAATTGCACATCACACCGCCCCCCCGATGGCACCACAGCCCTGCGGGCGCAGGGCCACGGCGGCCATGCAAATGCTATCAATATAATAGCTACTAAGGCATATTGCACTATCGCAAGCGCCCGAAAACCCTCAAAACCTGCCTGATGCTGCGCGAAAACACGCTGCAGGCAGCCCCCTGCGCTGCGTCAGTCGATCTTCACGTTCGCGTTCTTCACCACCTGCGCCATGCGCGCTGCTTCGCTGCGGAAGAAGGCGGCGGCCGGCTCGGGCGGCGTGAGCTTGATCTCGTAGCCCTGCGCAATCAGCGCGTCACGCGCCTCGGGGATCTCCATGGCGGCCTTGAAGCCGTTGTACAGCCGCGCCAGCTCAGCCTTGGGCAGGCCCGCAGGCGCCACGGGGGCGATCCACCCGTCCAGCTCATAGCCTGGCAGGCCTTGTTCGGCAATGGTGGGCACGCCCGGCAGTGCCGCCACGCGGGTGGCCGTGGTCACCCCCAGGGCCCGCAAGGCGCCTGCCTTGATGTGCGCAGCCGCCGGTGCCACTGCCACCACCCCCAGCTGCACCTGCCCGCCCAGGATGTCGTTCATCAGCGGGCCCATGCCCCGGTAGGGGATGTGCTTGATGTCGAGCTTGGCCTGGTCCACGAACATGGCCGCACCCAGGTGCAGGATGGTGCCGTTGCCCGACGAGCCGTAGTTGAGCACGCCGGGTTTGGACTTGGCCAGCGCGATCAGCTCCTGCACCGTCTTGGCGGGCACCGCAGGGTGCGCGACCAGCACAAACGGCGTGGCGCCCAGGATGGTGATGGGGGTGATGTCGGCCAGCGAGTCGAACGGAATGTTCTTGTACACGCTGGGGTTGACCACGTGGTTGTTGGACACCACGCCGATCACCGAGCCGTCCTTGGGCGCACGCACGATCTGCGTGGTGCCGGTGATGCCGCCCGCGCCCGGAAGGTTCTCGATGACGATGGGCTGGCCCAGCGCCTTGGCCAGGCTGGTGCTGATGGCGCGGATGGCGCCGTCTGCCCCCGAGCCCGCCGACAGCGGCAGGATCACGCGCAGCGGCTTGCCGTCGCCCTGGGCACGCGCCATGCGGGGCAGGCCCCAGGCGGCGGCGCCCAGCGCGGCCGCGCCGGTGGCCAGGGCCTGGC